>JBBRJN010000053.1:0-10726 GCA_038219365.1 Kiritimatiellia bacterium
AATGCGTCCCTTGAAGATGCTGCCCACCAGCCGCTCTTCCGTGGGGTGCTCCACCTGGAACTCCTCCACCCGCCCGTTCTCCACAACCGCCACGCGCGTCTCAAGCCTTTCAACGTTGACCACAATCTCGCGCTTGGGCACGCTTTTCTTAAACCAACCAAACATAAGCCCTCCTATCCGATTTAACATACTCACACCCAGCCTTCTGAGCGTCTAAAACCTTGTTTCCGGTTCACGCCCGTGAATGGATACACTTTGGACAAGACCCAACGCCAACATCATTGTCAGCATGAACGTCCTTCCGTAACTGATAAACGGCAGCGGCAGCCCGGTGATGGGCATCATCCCGATCGTCATCGCAATGTTGATGAACATGTGACAGAAGATCAGGGACACCACACCGACACAGAGCAACCTGCCCGTATCGTCTTGACAACGAAACGCCACCCAGAGCCCAGGCCACAACAGGCCCAGGAACAGGAGCAGCACCGTTAACGAACCCGCGAAGCCGGCCTCCTCGGCCAGCACCGCAAAAATGAAATCGTTGGACGAAACCGAGGGCGGAAGATAGCCCAGCATATACTGCTCGCCCTTGAGATAGCCCTTGCCCCACGTGCCGCCGGACCCCACCGCAATTTCCGATTGCCGCCGGTTGTAGCCGCTGCCGTGCAGGTCCTTGTCCGGAAACATGAACACCTGCAGCCGCTTGATCTGGTGCGGCCTGAGGTGCGTCGCCTGAATCAGCGCCTCGCGCCGCTCCTGCGGCAGGTCCTCCTTCTCCGCCATGTACAGAGCCCCCATCAAAAGGCCCGCCGCCAGCGCGCCGGTCAGCACGAAGCTCCACAGCAGCCGCGGAGCCACGTTCGCCGCGAACAGCATCGCCAGCGCCGTCGGAACCATCACCATCGCCGTCCCCAAATCCGGCTGCATCAGGATCAGCGCAGCCGGCACGCCCGCCAGCGCCAGCGCCAGAAGAAAAACCCTCGGGCCTCGGGCCGCCTCGCGCCGCCCGAACAGCCAGGCCAAAATCATGATCAGCGCCAGTTTCGCCGGCTCCGAAGGCTGAATGCCGAACAGCCAGCGCTTCGCGCCCATGGTCTCCTCGCCAATCAGAGGCACGAGCACCAGCAGCCCCAAGCACAGCAGATAAAACAGCCAACTCCAGCGCAGCACCGACCGGTAGTCGAACCACGCCACCAGCAAATAGATGGCCACTCCCGCCATACCCACTTCCGCGTGGCGCATGTACAGCATCCGCAGTTCCTCATCGTCACGCACCGAGCAGGCGCTGTAGACGAACAGCACGCCCACGATGACCAGCCCCACCATGCTGGCGAACAGAAGCGGATTCAGCTTCCGGAAGCGGGCGATGATCAGCTCAAGCATCTCAGTCACCCTCCGTTCCCGCTTGCGCCGGGGCGACGGCCCCGTTCTGCGCCTCCGCCTGCGGCAGGCGTTCACCCAAGACCGATACCAGCACGTCATGCACCATCGGCGCCACGGTCTGACCGCCCGACTCGCCGTTCTCGACAACAATCGCCACCGCCACCGTCGGGTGATCATAAGGGGCGAAGGCCGTCACCCACGTATTCTTGCGCCGCACGCCTCCCGCGTCATACTCGGCCGTACCGGTCTTGGCCGCCACCTCAATGCCGCGCACTTGGACTCGCCGGCCCGTACCCAACGCGGCCACGTCATGCATGCCGCTGCGCACCAGCCCGACGGCCTCAGGCGGCCAGCCCATCTCGCGCACGCACTCTCCAGGCCCCTCGCGCCGAGCCAGATGCGGACGGTAAAGCTTGCCCCCGTTCGCGAAGACCGACGCCAGCATCGCCATCTGCAGCGGCGAGGTCAGCAGCAGCCCCTGTCCGATCGAAATGTGGCAGGTGTCGCCCGGACGCCACTTGTCCTTCATCGTCTTTTCTTTCCACTCCGCGGTCGGCAGCAGGCCGCGCGTCTCCTCCGGCAGATCAATCCCAGACTGCACGCCCAGACCCACCTTACTGGCCTCCGCATAAATCGCGTCATAGCCGATGCTCTGCCCCAGGTGACAAAAATACACGTTACACGACTGCTCAATGGCCTTACGCAAACCCACCGCGCCGTGCCCATAGGTGTTCCAGCACCGCAGCCGCATCGTGCCCAGCGTGAAAACCCCGTCGCACGTATAGGTCTCGTCCGGATCGAACCCGCTGTGCAGCATCGCCGCGATCGCCGTCACCGGCTTGAACGTGCTTCCCGGCGCATACCGGCCCTGCACGGCGCGGTTGAACAGCGGCAGCGCCTCATCGGACTTCAGCCGGTTCCACACCCCCGCGCTTGGCGCGGGCACAAAATCGTTCAGGTTGTACGCGGGTGAACTCGCCATCGCCATCACCTCGCCGCTGCGCGGGTCAACGACCACGCCCGCCGCCCGCCACCCGCGAAGCGTTTTTTCCAGCGTCCGCTGCACATTCACATCCAGCGTCAGATGCAGGTCTTGCCCCGTCACGGCCGGCGTGCCGTCCCACACCGCATGCTTGTAGCCGCGCGAATCCACGCGGATCAGCTGCCCACCCAAAACCCCTGTCAGAAGGCCGTTATATTGACGCTCCAGTCCAGCCGCGCCGATCATCTCCGGCAAATAAAAATGGGCCTGCTCTCCCGGCAGCGACTGCGGCCGGTCGCGGCTGACGTAACCAATCACGTGCGCGGCCAGAGCACCTTGCGGATAAAAGCGTTCAGGCTGCACATACACATCCACGCCAGGGAAGTCCTCCATGGTCTCGGCCCAGCGGGCAAGGGTCACCGGCTCCACATCGCGCCACGCCAGCAGCGGCATGGGCAGGCTCTGCCGCACATGCTGCTCGACCTTCTTTTTCGAAATCTGGCGCGGGATGCCCAGCACCCCCGCCAGCCGGTCGATGTCCGCGTCCACCGCGTCGATGGTGTTTTGCCACTTGCCGCGCTTGCGCAACTCCTCCACATAATAGGCGATGCAGTAGCTCGCGCGGTTCTCGGCCAAGCACACGCCGTTGCGGTCAAAGATCCTGCCGCGCGGCCCCGGCACCTGGACACGCCGGACACTCTGCCGAACCTGGTCGCGCGAAAACTCCGAAAACTGTACCACCTGTACGCGATGCAGCGACACGGCCAGGAACACCAGTCCCGCCGCAAACACCACCGCCAAAACAGCCATCCGCCAGCTATCGGTCAGTTTCTGCCCACAATAAACCATTGCTCTCTTTCACCGGCTTGAGATTGCCAGAGACGCGGTCCGCAAGGCCGCCCATTCCAAAACCCACCAGCCCGGCCACCATCCCGGCCGGCACCGCATACCCGGCCGTCACCAGGGTGTCCCACGCGAAAAACGGTCCGCCTGCCCCGTCCGTCAACAGCCGCGTCCACACCCACTGCGCCACCGCCACACCGGCGATCAGCAGCGTGCCCTGCACAAGCGTCGCCTCCAGAAACACGCGCTGCATCATCCGCACCGCACCAAACATCAACACCAAAAAACCGAAGGTCAGGAAGAGCGGAAGCCCGCCCAACGCGTCTGTCAGGCCACCGGCCCAAACCAGCGCCGTCAGCGCCACCGCCAGGGGTTTCGTCAGCGCGTGATAGAGCGCCACCGACGTCAGAAAACAGATCTTCACAGGAAACCCCGGCGCGGCCGGAATCGCATCCTGCAAGACCGCCGCCGCCAGCAGCGTGACCACCACCACCGGCAGGTTCATGTCAAGGCGCATGGGAAGCCCCCTTTGCCGACAGGATGAAGGCCTCGTCCAGCGCCGCCATCTCCACCGCCGGTATCACCGTGGCCTCGCGCGACAGCCCGTTGGGCTCCAGGTGACTCTCCAGCAGATAGCCGACAGTCAGGCCCTTCGGGAACGTCTGGCCCAGCCCCGACGTCACCACGCGCGTCCGCGGCGCAGGCTCATACTCGCGTGCCAGATAGCGCAGGCGCAACGGGTCCACCACATACAAAAGCGTCATCTTCGGATCAGCCGAGGGGCGCGACCCGCCCCCGTAAAGAATGCCCCGCACCACGCCCAAACCCTCACCCGGCCCCTCGAGCTCACACGCCACGCGGCTGTTTGGATCCGTAATCAGCATCACCTCGCTGGTGTGGAGCGATACGTCCGAGACACGGCCGACGACCCCCTCGGGGACCACCACCGGATCGCCCTTGCGCACCCCGTGCGCCGACCCTTTCGCGAGCCGCACGCTCTGCCAGACGGCCGAGGTGCCGCCGCGCGAGATCACCGGCGCGGCCAGCCAGCGGCACGCCACGGGCGGAGAAAAATCAAGGAGTGTGCGCAGGTGCGCCACCTCGGCCTCCAAGGCTTCGGCATCGGCGGCGACGATTTGCAGGCGCGCCACATCACGTTCCAGCATCGCATTGCGCGACGCATGATGGGCACGGGAAAAAACGGCTTGCACGCGAACCCCGACGGTCCGCTCAAACCATAAGCAGGCGTTCTCATAAGGATAGAGCGCTTCCCGCGAAAAATCGCGGATCCCAGAGCGCCAGAACAAGAGCGCCCCGAGCGACAGCACCACTAGCCATCCCCATAATTTCGATTGCTTCACCCTGGTCGCTCCCCCGTTTTATCGGGCAGGCAGAGACCAGAAAGCAGCCGTAAAAAAGATCACCGGCCCAGCTTTGACTTGGCTAGGAAATTCAGCTCGTTCAACACTACTCCCGTCCCCTCCGCGACCGCACTCAACGGGTCATCGGCCAGCGTAACGGGCAATCCTGTCTGTGACGCGAGCAGCTTGTCCAGGCCGCGCAGCATCGCGCCGCCGCCAGCCAGCACCATGCCGCGGTCAACGAGATCGGCCGACAGTTCCGGCGGACACTTTTCAAGGGTGATCCGTACGGCGTCGACGATCGCGGAAACCGGTTCCTGCAACGCGTCACGAATTTCTTCCGAGGTGACAGTTAGGGTTTTGGGAAGCCCGGCCACCAAATCGCGGCCCTTGACTTCCAGCGTGCACTCCTCACCCAAAGGATAAGCCGAACCTATCGTGATTTTAATCTCTTCCGCGGTCCGCTCTCCAATCATCAGATTGTAAACTCTTCGCATGTACTGAACGATGCACTCGTCCATGGCGTCACCGCCCACGCGGACACTCCGCGCATACACAATACCGGCCAGCGAGATCACCGCGACCTCACAGGTACCGCCGCCAATGTCGACGATCATGTTGCCGGCCGGCTCCGAAACGGGCAACCCGACGCCAATGGCAGCCGCCATCGGCTCTTCGATCAGGAAAACTTCCCTGGCACCGGCATGCCGCGCAGACTCCTGCACAGCCCGTTTCTCAACTTCCGTGATATCACTCGGAACCGCCACGATCACCCGCGGCTTCACCAGCTTCGCCACATGAACCTTGCGGATGAAATAGCGGATCATCGCCTCCGTGATATCAAAATCCGCGATCACGCCCGACTTCATCGGACGGATCGCAACAATGTTCCCCGGCGTACGGCCGATCATCCGCTTGGCCTCTTCGCCGACAGCCAAAATGCGCCGCGTGCCCTCTTGGATAGCAACAACAGAAGGCTCGCGGATGACAATCCCGCGGTCTTTGACATAAACCAACGTATTCGCGGTACCGAGATCAATCCCGATATCACTGGAAAAAAAAGACAAAAACTTATTGAACATCGCGTTCTTTCCCGTGGGACAAGCATTCCATACTGTGCCATAAAGGCGCAGTGTCAGTAGTTTCTACGATTCTCCCCCCGCGGTCAAGCGCAAATGACGCTTTAGTTCGTTTTGGCATCCCAAATACCGCTTTCCATGGCAGGACATGCGTTCGTCACAAGGCCGGGACGCCTCCCCGAGGCGTGCTCAGCGGGTTTCAGTAAACCACCTACTTCAGCATCAGACGCGTGCCCGGAGGCGGAAAACCAGCCACCTTAAACACGACCTTCGGCTGGTCGCCCACGTCGGCCGCCTCGCTCGAGTGGAACCACAGCATTTTCTGCCCACCCGGGTTTGCCGAGTAGACGTGGACCACCAGCGTCGGTGCGCCAGCCGCCTGAGCGGACTGAACGAGCTTGGTGATGTCGAAGGCTGCCACACTCCCCACCTCCAACGTCGTCGCGTCGATGCGGTTCGCCGCCTCGCTCTCGGCCGGCACCGGCGGCGCCTGCGTCGCCGTCGCGCCGAACCCGCGCGCCGTGAACCACGTCAGCGCACCCATCCCCGTCTCGGTCCAGCCCGTGTCCGCAACCGACTCGGCCACCAGCGTGAAGACCTTGTCAGTGTTAAACGACTGCGCCGTCAGGCTGAGCGTCGCGCCAGTCACCAGCGGCAGCCCTGCGAGGTCGATCCTGATGTAGGTTTCGCGCGCCGTGTCGCCCGCGTCGTTCTTGACGCCGAGAGTCGTGGACGCACCGTTGACGTTGTTGGAGTTGATCCCGCTTTGCGCCCAACTGTCGTCGAGGATACGCCGCTCAAACATGCGCGGCTCGTTCACAACCACGGTCGTCAACACCTTGGTCACGCCGTCGGCGTAAAGCGCCTCCACCCGGTAGGTGTACAGGTTGCTGTCCCCGTTCCAAAGCCCCGTGTCGCCAACAGACGTGCCGGTCGTTCCGGAAACGAGAACCGTCTCCCGTCCGTCCGGTGCGAGTCGCGTCACCGTGTAGGCCACCGCCCCGTTCACCGGCCACCACGACACCGCCACTGTGCGGTTGCTCGCCACCGGCTCGGCGGTCGACACCGGGTTGGCCGCCGACGCGCTCGCGCAAATCAGCGCCGGACGCCGCTCGTCCGACGCGTTTTCGCGTGAGGCCACCGTGTAGAACGCCTGCGAATGCGCCGTCGTGTCATCCCCGCAAACCAGCAGCGTCAGGTCGCGGCCCGCCGCCGCCGCCGCCCGCACCGCCTCGGTCGCGTCGGCCTCGATGAACGTCACATGCGTTCCGCTGTCCTTCACCTTGTACGGCAGATAGACGCGCGCCAATTCGTTTGATGCCTTATCCAAACTGTTGGTCGTCGGCTTGGCGTACCCCTTGGGCGGGTTGTTCCACGTCACGCTGGCATCGTCCCACGCGCCCACCTCGCCGGTGGCGTCGTATACGATGACCCCGCCGCCGATAAACCCGCCGTCGCGCGGCTCGACGTTCAGGCGGAACCGGGCGGACTGTACCGCCTCCAGCCCTCGCACATCGAACCGGAAGAAGTCCTCGCGGCAAGGAGCCGACTTGCTCGCCTTGAGGTTCATCTCCGTCAATCCCGCCAGAACCGTGTTGACCTGGTTCTGGTCAATGTAGGTGTCCGCCACCGCCACGATCCGCTGCGTGCCCAGCGCCACACCGCCGGATGCGTCGGACGGGTCGCTCGGCCCGCCCGCCGTCGTGGCCGTGATCTTGTAGAACGTGCTCTGCCCGGTCAGCGCCGCGCGATCGACGAACACGCGCGCCGTCAGCCCGACGGCCACCGTCGCATACTCGCCGTCAACCGCCGTGGCCCGCGTCACCGTATAGCTGGTCGCGCCCGCGTAGGCCGGCCACGTCACCGTCACCAACCCGTTGGTGAAGGCCACGTCCGGCGCGGCCGGGCGCTGCAAAGCGTAGAGCAAGGCCGGCCGACTCGCCGCCGTAGGGTTTTCCCGCGTGTAGAGGACGCAGTTGTTGTCGGTGTAGGTGTCGATACGGTACAGGTTCAGTGTCATGAAGTCCGAGACCCGCGCCACGCGCCGCACCAGCGGCGTGATGTCGATCTCCTGCGTCACGCCCGCCTTCCCGATGCGGAAACGCACCTTCTGCACCTGGTCCGGCCACGTCAGATCCTGCGTGCGGATCGGGAGCGGGTAGCCGTACGGCGAGTTGTTCCACGTCACCGCCGTCTCGCTCCAGTCGCCGCTGCCGAACGCCTCCACGTCCACGTAGGTGGTGAGCAGCGTCTTGACCGTACCCCCCTCGTCCGACGTCTGCGGCATGATCCGCAGCCGCGCGTTCTGTACCGAGGAGAGCCCCGCCACGTTGAACTTGATGAACGCCTCGCGCTGGAAGGTGTTATCCCCGAACGAACTCTTGATGACCAAGCTTGACGTGTTCTTGCTGCTGTCACGGCTGGTGCCAGCCTCGACGTATACATCCGCCTGCGCCTCCTGTGTGCCGCGCGTGACCGCATCGCACAGAGCCGAAACCACCGGCGAGGCCGGGCTCTCCCACGACGGCGTCACAGCCGTGACCGTGTAGTAGTAGCGCGTGCCAGGTGCCCGCCCCGTGTCGTAGTAGGTGTAGCCGGTCAGATTCTGGGCGATCACCGTGTAAGGGCCCTCCGCCGCCGTCGCGCGCTTGACCGTGTAGGTTGCGTACGGATCCTCGGCCAACCGCCAGACCAGCGCGATCTCGTTCGCGGCCGCCCCCGGCTCAGCGGTCAGACCGACCGGCCCGTCGCCGTAGCAGACCAGGGCCGGACGCTTCGTGGCGTCGGCATACTCGCGCGTCGCGAACAACGCGGGGTTGGCATCGTAGATCGCGCTCGTGTGCAATTGCAGCGAGAGCCGCCCATCCGCCGCTGCACTGGCGCGCACCGCCTCGGTCAGTTCGATGTCCAGATACTGGTTTTTCGCAGGCACCTTGGCCGAGGTGATGAAGAGCGGATCGTTCGTGCCGATCAGGCCGCTGGGCAGAACGACGCCCGCCGGCGGATGGGCCCAAGTGATATTGGTTTCGCCCCACGCGTTATCCAGCACGCGCCGCACGATCAGCGTCTGGTTTGTCGCGGGACCCGTCGCGGCGCGATCCGTGAGATACAGCCGCAGTTTGGCCGTCCGCACATCTGTCAGCCCTGTGGTGTTAAAGCGCAGGAACGACTCGCGCGTCGTGGCGCTGTCCCAGTGTTTGACCGTCATCTCGGTGTTCTTCCCGTAGTTGGTGTCCGGGGCACTCATCTGCACCTGCCCGTCCGCCTCCGGCGCGACCGGAACCGACAAGCCGACGCGCACGGTCTCGGAGAAGACAGCCGCGTTGGCCTCGCTGTCGCTTAGCGACTGGGCCGCAATGCCCGCATACACCGTCCGCGGCAGGGCGAACGGCAGGTTGGTCACGCTGGTCCACGCGTCCGCCGCGTTCTCCTTGCTGAAGAACGATAATGTTCCCGCCACGTACTCGGCCTTCAAACGGGTCGGTGCGGCAGTCGAGAAGGCGACCGGAACAAGCGTGGTCGTCACCGCGCCCCCCGTCGCCTCACGGATCTCGACGAGGAGTCCATCGTCGCCCACAGTGCAAGCCGCGTGGGCCGCGTCACCCGCTGCCGCAGCGCGGATCAACAGCCCCGCCTTCTTTATCGCCCCGCTCTGCGACGCCACGCAGGTCTGCACGCCGAAGTCGCCGGTGATCTCTTGATAGGCGAAGTGGCCGGCCTCGACCGCGCCGTCCGCGCTGCCGCCCGCCGTGACCGTGAACTGTTTCGTTGAAAAATCGTATTCCGCAAAGCCATTCAACCGCGGCAGGCCGAAATCGCGGCTGCGCCACGGGCTCGGCAACGGGCTGACGCGCGCAAGCGGAATGTCCGCGAAGGTCTGGTCGCCCATCCGCGCCCACTGCACCGTCAACTCGGCTGCGCCACTGTTTTGCACATGGTACACGCGCAACGTGACCGCACGGCCAGCCTCAAGCCTGATCGGCACGGAGACGGACGTCCGGCTGCCACCCAAGGTCGCGATGTCGTCAATGATCAGGTCATCGCCCAGCCACACGCGCCCGCCGTCATCGAAGCGGGTTTGAAAATAGTAAAAGTCTGTATTGGTCGGCACCAGCATGGCGGTGTACGTGGCTCGATAACCATCTTTGTACAGCACCGTGCTGTTGGTGATCGCGGTGTTCAGCACCGCCGAGACCACACGCGAGGTGCGGGCAACGAACTCGGCGCCGTGCGTGTAGGACTCAGCCCAGTAGCCGTTGACAGCGGCCGTCACCAGATTGGTATCGGCGAACACGATACGCATGCCGCCGCTGACGCCGATCAGGTTGGTGACAAACGTATCGCTCACCGCGTCGACACGATAATAATAGGTCGGCCCGACCGCGACCGTGTTGGTGTAAACCGTTTCCGGCAGCCCGTCCGCAACGGTCTCGAAGGGTCCCATGCGGCTCGCGCCGCGCGACAGGGTGTAGGTCAGCGCGCCGAACGCGTTGGTGCCCGGCGGCTCGGCGACCCACGAGACCGCCAGCGCGTCGGCCTCGGCTTGTGTCACGCCCACGAGCGGGCGCACGGCGACGTCGCTGAAGCGGTTCGTGATCGCCTTCACGGTCAAGTTTCCGTACTTGGAGACGAACAGGCCCGCGTTAACGGCCTCCGCCATGGGCACGGTCACGGAGTTGTAGAACTGCCACCCGGTCGGCGTGGCGTTGGTAGAGTAGTAGCTCGTGACCACATCGCCCTGACGGACCAGACGCAGGTAGGCCCAAGCGTCGGTGTTAGTCATGTTCGGGTTCTGCCACGCCATGGTGGCCGCCGTAGCTGTGCGATACTGTCCCCTCACCGCCGAAAAGCTAACATCGTCAAACCCCGCGCGGTAGAAGATCACCGTGGCGGAGTCGTTCTGGTTGTTGCTGCGAAACATGACGCCGACGCGTCCCTTGATGCCGTCTCCGTAGGCCACCCGTTCGACGTTGGCGATGACCTCGCAGTCGCCGGACACAGGTTTAAACACCGTGCGCCCGCCGTCCTGGTTCGTTCCGTACATCTGCGTGCCAGACCCGGAGATTGTGAACACA
>JBBRJN010000054.1:0-10657 GCA_038219365.1 Kiritimatiellia bacterium
CGTCCCTACCGGACGCGGCCACACGCTACGCGAAAAGAGAGCAAAAACGTGAGGATAATGGCGGTCGGCTCGGGGAGCCGTCCCTACCGGACGCGGCCACACGCGACGCGAAAAGAGAGCAAAAACCGTGAGGATAATGGCGGACGGCTCGGGGAGCCGTCCCTACCGGACGCGGCCACACGCGACGCGAAAAGAGAGCAAAACCGTGAGGATAATGGCGGTCACCGGTAAACACGAAAGCCACCGTGTTCGTCTGCATCGCGAACGCGCCGGTGACCTTTGCGTTCGGCGGCAAGACGTTGACGCTCCAGCCCGGCGAGGCGGTCCTGCAAAAGGGTAGAGCGTAGCAAGGGACGCCACCGGTAGGGACGTTTCCCCGAAACGTCCGCCGGTCCTCGCAGCCACGCCACATTCGGTCCGCAGGCTATTCGGCGGCCTTTTCGCGTATCATAACGAGCAGCATTTTGAAGCGCTTGTCAGCACGCAGCGAGTGCGGTACGCCCGCAGGCATGATCACCATCTCGCCGGTCTTGGCCGACAACGGCTTGCCGCCGATCACTAGCGTCGCTTCCCCGTCAACGACCAGCACCGTAGCGTCATACGGCGAGGTGTGTTCGCTCAAGCCCTGCCCCTGATCAAATGAAAAGAGCGTCAGCGTACCCGCCTTCTTGTCGAGCAACGTTTTGCTTACAACCGAGCCGCCCGCATAATCCACAAACCCGGCCATGTCGATTGCCGTTCCGCGCACATCATTTATCATCGCATCCATGGTTGTCTCCTTATTTGAATCCAATGTGGGCCGTGCCCACAAGGCTCACCCCTCACCTTTTCTTACTGCACTTTCAACAGAAAAAAGCTTTTTTTGCCGCTGCGCAGCACGGCCAGGCGGCCCTCGATCAGGTCGGCCGCTTCAAAAGCGCGCGCGAGGTCGGAGACGCGGCCGTTGTTGATGTTGAGCCCGCCCTGTTGCACCAGCCGGCGCGCCTCGCCCTTGCTGGCCATCATGCCGGCAGCGGCGATGACCTCGAAGGCGGGCTTGCCGAGCACCTGGTCGGCGGACAGTGTGGCCGAGGCCACGTTGGCAAAGATTTTCTCGAGGTCCGCCGCCGCCAAACCGTCGAGCGAGCCACCGAAGAGCACGTCTGTCGCCTTCTTCGCAATGGCCAGGCCCTGTTCACCGTGGACAATGCGGGTCAGCTCTTCGGCCAGCACCTGCTGCGCCTCGCGCTTGCCCGGGTCAGCCGCGACGGCGGCCTCGAGTTCCGCGATGCGCTCGAACGGCACGAAGGTGAAGATTTTGAGATAGCGGATCACGTCCGCGTCCAAGGTGCGCAGGAAGAACTGGTAGAAATCATAGTAGGAGGTCTTGCGCGCGTCGAGAAAGATGGCGTTGCCCTCGCTCTTGCCGAACTTCTTGCCCGTGCTGTCGCACACCAGCGGGAAGGTCATGCCGAAGACCTCCTGGCCGCAGAGGCGGCGCACCAGCTCGGTGCCGGCCGTGATGTTGCCCCACTGGTCGGAGCCGCCGATCTGTAGGGCGCAGCCGTAGGTCTTGTGGAGGTGCAGGAAATCGTAGCCCTGCAGGATCTGGTAGCAGAACTCCGTGAAGCTCATGCCTTCGTCGGATTCCATGCGCTTTTTGACGCTGTCCTTGCTCAGCATGCTGCCCATGCGGAAATAGCGGCCCACGTCGCGCAGCAGGTCGATGAAGGTAAAGTCCTTGAACCAGTCATAGTTGTTCACCATGAGGGCGGGGTTGGGAGAGGCGGGGTCGAAATCGATGAAGCGGGAGAGGTTCTCTTTGATGCCGACGAGGTTTTGCTCCACCTGCTCCGCGCTCAGGAGGTTACGCTCCTTGGACTTGCCGGAGGGGTCGCCGATGAGCCCTGTGGCGCCGCCCACCAGCGCGATGACTTTATGGCCCGCGCGCTGAAGGTGCGCCAAGGCCATGATGGTGACGAAATTGCCGGCCTGAAGGCTGTCGTTGGTGGGGTCGAACCCCGCGTAGACGGCCAAGGGCTTGTCGAGCGCTTTGGCCAGCTCGGGGCTGGTCATGTCTTCGAAGAGATAGCGCGCTTTGAAGGTGTCGAGGATGTTCATGAGGAAGAGGGAAGGGTGTCGATTGATTCGAATTAGTCGATTGATTCGATTCAATCGATCACACAATGAAAAAAGAAGGGGCGCCTGTTGCCAGGCGCCCCTCTTTGCTCAGTCGGCTCCTGGACGCCACTCTTCGCTTTGTGCGAAGGCGTCGTCGAAGGCTGCTGCCAGACCCACCAGGTTCTCGCCCGGCTTGAGGTCCGTGATGTTCAGGTCGCGCGTGAGTTCCGCGATCTGCGTCTCGTTCATGGTCACGGCCTTGATGCTCAGGCCGATGCGGCGCTCTTCTCGGTCGATCTTGACGATGCGGGCTTCCACATCCTGTCCGACCTTGAGGGCGTCCTTGACCTTCTCCACGTGCTGATCGCTGATCTGGGAGATGTGGACGAGCCCGTCCACGCCATCCTCGAGTTCAACGAACGCGCCGAAGGAGGCGATCTTGGAGACCTTGCCCTTGACGATCTGACCGATGCCGTAGCGGCTGGTGATCGTGTTCCAGGGATCGTCGCTGGCCTGCTTGAGGCCGAGGCTGATGCGCTGATCGGCCGGGTTGACCTCGAGCACCACCGCGTCAACCTGCTGGCCCTTCTGGAGGACCTCGCTGGGGTGGTTGATCTTGCGCGTCCAAGACATATCGGAGACGTGGATCATGCCGTCGATGCCCTCTTCGAGTTCGACGAACGCTCCGTAGGTCGTGAAGTTGCGGACCTTGCCGCTCACGCGGCTGCCGACCGGGTAGCGGTCCTGCACGGTGTCCCAGGGATTGGCTTCGGTCTGGCGGATGCCCAGCGCGATCTTCTGGTTAGCGGAGTCGATGCTCAGCACGACCACGTCCACCTCGTCGCCGACGTTCAGCACGTCCGAAGCGCGGGCCACGCGCTTGGTCCACGAGAACTCGGAAACGTGCACGAGGCCTTCGATGCCCGGCTGGATCTCAACAAACGCGCCGTAAGGCACTAGGTTGACGACCTTGCCGCGCAGGCGGCTGCCGACCGGGAAGCTCCCGTCGATGTTGTTCCAGGGATTCGGAGTGGCCTGCTTGAGGCCGAGGGAGACACGTTCGCGGTCCATATCCACGTCGAGGATGACCACGTCGACTTCCTGCCCGACCTTCAGCATCTCGCTCGGATGCTTGATGCGGCCCCAGCTCATGTCCGTGATGTGCAGCAGGCCGTCCAGGCCTTCCAGGTCCACGAACGCGCCGAAATCGGTGATGTTCTTCACGCGGCCGTGACGCTGCTGGCCCTTTTCGATGGTGCCGAGCAAATCGCGCTTCTTGTCCGCCATGCGCTCTTCGATCAGCTCGCGGCGCGACACGATGATGTTGCGGCGCTCGTTGCTGATCTTGATGACCTTGAACTCGCAGGTCATGTTCAGATAAGGGTCGGGGTCATGCACCGGGGTGACGTCCACTTGCGAGCCGGGCAGGAACGCGTCCACGCCATCGACGCTCACGATCAGACCGCCACGCACCTTGCTGCGGATCGTGCCGGTAACCACGCCGCCTTCCGTATACTTGGTGAGCACCGCATCCCAGCGCAGCTTTTCATCCGCACGGCCCTTGCTCAGGATGACCATCCCGTTTTCGCTCTCAAGCTCAACGAGCAACACGTCGATCACGTCGCCCGCCTTGATCACGGAGACGTCTTCGAACTCGTTCGCCGGAACAATGCCTTCCGACTTGTAGCCGATATCAACGAGAACCTCGTTGCCTTTGACGCCGCTGATCGTTCCCTTGATGATGGACCCGGCCACGAACTGATTCATCTGCTGGTCCAGTGCTGCCGCCATCGCGTCATACATCGGACCTGTTTTGGGTGTTGCGGCCGTGGGTTTGCGAATTGCCATGTGTGATATTCCCGTCTGCGGAACCGTGTGTCCGCATCTTCCTGCGCCCTCTTGGCGCCGCGTTGTCCGCCAGACGTTTGGTTTGTTGTTTTGACTCCGGGCCGTGCCTGTAAACCCGGTCACTCGACTAGGCTGGCACGCTCCGTTACTTTGCCTTGTGTAGACAAAAGGTAATGACTTTAGCAAAAAAGGAGGCCTCCAAACAAACGAAAACCATTTTTTTCGCGTCATCGGAAAAACGCGTCAACGTAAGACCATGACTTTTGTATTCCCAAAACGGATCTTTTTTGGTTTGATTAAGTCCATGGATGATAAAGTGAAACGTCTAATCGTCAACGCCCTTACGTTCGGACGTGTGCCTTTTGTGGTGCTCTTCATGGGATTGGCCATTCTTCATGCCTACACACCCAAGGCGTGGTGGCTGGCGGTGGTGGCCACGGTGTCGCTAAGCCTCGCCGCACTGACGGACCTGTTCGACGGCATGTTGGCTCGAAAATGGAATGTGGTCAGCAAATTCGGCGCGATGGCCGACCCGCTGATGGACAAGGTCTTTTACCTCGTTGTTTTCCCGACCCTGCTCTGGCTGCTCGGACGGCAGCCTGAGGAGGCGGTGCACGCGCTGGTGATGCTGGTTTTCACCGTGCTTTACATCCTGCGCGACCAGTGGGTGACCTTCCTGCGTGCGGTCGGCGCGCTGTTCGATGCCGACTGCCGCGCGAACTGGGTGGGCAAATTCCGAACCGCAGCTAGTTTCCCCGCTGCCTGCGTGATCTACGTCTACGCCTCGCTCCACCCCTTCTTTCTGCCGCAAGCGCTGATCTTCGTGATCGAAGCACTCCTCATCATCATCAACATCTGGTCGATCATCGTCTATACCAAGCAGTACCTGCCCTATCTCAAAAAGGCCCTGCAGTAGGCGCGCGGTACGTTCCGCTACGGGCTGACGCCCGCAACCCCAGCGTAACCGACGACGTGTGGCGACGACGTGTGCCGCACACCCAATGGGCGCACTGGGCGCGGTGGGTTGGGTTGGTGTACCGGCTTTAGCCGGCAATGAGGTTTGCAAAGGCCTCGTTTGGTTCTCACAGAGTTTTACCGCATGTGTCGCCGCATCTCTGGTAGGACGGCTTCTCTCTACACCTTATCAACAGCCTGTTTCATTTATCAACTTGAGGTTATAAACAGGTTATAACAAACCTGTTAATAAGATACAAGATGCTTGCCTTAAATGAGTTATGTCTTGTTATAAACTGTCGATATCTTGTGCTTGTCGATAACCCCTGTTATGGGTCATACTATCCCCACGTTTTTATCAACAGGCTGTTTCATGACCTTTTCCGAATATTCCCATTATGGCTCAACTTTCCATAACTTTTTGCAGACAGCTCGCCCGTGCGCGGCGTGAAAAAGGCATGACCCAGAGTGCCCTCGCGCAGGCGGTGGGGTGCAAGCAATCGGCGATCAGCATGTTGGAGTCGGGGCAGCCCGAGAAGCTTTCTAACGAGGGCGTCGCCAAGATCGCGTCGCTTCTGGGGGTGACGCTCGAGTCGCCTGCTTTGCCGTCCTCCGACCTCCGTCCTCCGTCCCCGTTCCCCTCTCCCGTCCACGCCTTCTGTCCTTCCGCTGCCTGCCCTTCCAACGTGCCGTACGCGGTGGCCGGCGAACTGCTCTTCTGGCCGCGTCCGCAGCCGTCTGCCGCAGGCGGCAAGCACTGCGCGTCGTGTGGCGACGTGCTGGAGCGGCACTGTCCGCACTGCGGCGCGGCGGTGGCCGAGGGCGCCTGCTGCGCCGTGTGTGGCGGTGCCAAAGTCACCAACACGCTGCCGCCCGGGACCGACCCTGAGGCGTGGTCCGCACAGCGCCGCCGCGAGATCGCCGAGTGGAAGACGCTGCTGACGTAGGACAGGCGTTATGAAAAAACTGCTGATTGTTACAGATGGCAAAGCCGGGCACGAAAACCAATCGAAGGCATTCTGCACCGCGCTGGGGTACGACTTCGACTGTGTGCACGTCAGCTATCCGACGCGGTTTCACAAAGCGCTCTCCTATGTCCTGGACCGCCTGGGCCTCGTCGTGGATTATCCGTTCACGATTGAAAAGACTGACGGCTATTACGCCGCGGTGGTCTGCGCCGGTTCAACCGCCTTCTATCCCGGCAAAATCGCCGCCCGGCGGCGCGGCATCCCGGTGGCCGCCATCCTCTATCCCGGCGGCTACAAGCTGAACTTCGACTGCATCCTCGCGCCGGTCTTCGACCGCCCGCCGCGCCACCCGAACATCGTTGTCATCCCCGTGAATCTGACCTCCACGAGCGCGTCGTTCTACGAGGCCGGGGTGGCCGCGTTCCGCAAGCGCCACGCGCAGAAAAAGCCAGCGGTGGCGGCGATCATCGGCGGGCCAAACTCTTTTGCTTCGATGAAAGTAGATGCTATGAAGCGGGACCTCGACCGCTTTTTCGCGGCCACCGAAGGGCGCGAGCGCTGGGTCACCACCTCGCGCCGCACGCCGCCCGAGGTGGAGGCGCTGATCGACGGCTACCCCTTCGACTATAAGCTGCTCTACAGCCGCGACACCTTCAATCCGATCCCGGCCTTTGTCTCGCTCTGCGAGCGGCTCTTTGTCACCGCCGACTCCACCGGCATGATCAGCGAGGCGGTCACGCGCGGGTCCGCGGGCGTCGAAGTGCTGATGAACCTCACCTCGCCGTCGTCGAAATTCGCGCGCTTCATCCAGAACCTCGCGCAGGAGAACGCCGTGCATGTGTTCGACGGTTCTCTCGGCACAGCATCCCGCAAGATCGACCTCTCCCCCGCCTTCGAGCAGGCGCGCCAGCTGCTCAAGCTGTGACCCGGCGAGCCGCGTCGGGTGCGGGTGAAAAACAGGGGCCGGCGGACGGCTCGGGGAGCCGTCCCTACCGGACGCGGCCACACACGCCGGCCACACGGGAGGTTAGCCGCGTAAACCCAAAGAACGGACAGAACCGCGAGAGCGACGAGGATGCCCTGTCCCCTTTGCTTTAAACGTCACAAAACCTTTTCGAACAGGCTCTAGTACGCCAAACCGGCGATGCCGGAGCGCAGGGCTTGCATCTCCTTCGACCACTTGACCACCTCAACATCATTCTCGGCTTTGGCAATTTCGTTGGCATGCTGATCTTTCCACGTGCGGAACTTCAGGTGCACCGACTCGTACTCCGCCCTGAGACGCGTCTCGGCAATCTTCATCTCGCGCAGCTGATCCTCGAGGCGAGACTTGTCCAGCTCGGTGGCCGAATCGCGCTGGGCGGTTAAGGCCTTGCCGGCCTCGATGTGCGCCATGAACGCCTTGTAAGACGCGCTGTATTGCGAAAAGAAGGGGTTCTTGGCCGCAGACGCCTGAAGCAGCTCCGTCTTGCGCATCGCGATCTTGCCGCTCAGCTCATAATAGGCCTGCAAGTTCTTGCGCTGGCGCGGGGAAAGCGCCGCGTAGGGGCCGGTGAAGAGATAGATGTCCTTCCTGCTGACCAGACAAGGCGGCGCAGAGGTGACGCCATTCTCAATCAACCGGCACTCCACCATATTGCCGATCGAGGAGTTGCGGGCGTCTTTGTATTCCAGCACGACCCCCCCTGAAACATGGCCCTGGCGCGTACCGTCGAGCTGGTAGGTGGTTGCCCGCTGATTCGTGATGCCCCAACTCGGCCGCTCCCCTCTGGAGGCCAGAAAAATCCCATGCATGGCAGGCGGGGTATCATCCGCGTCATCCTGTTGCAGGACCGCGGCCGCTCCTTCTGGCAAGGCGTTTGCGGCGGCCTGTGGGGCTTCTTGGCTTTCGGTTTCTGGCGTGAACCGCCTTAGCACCGGTGCGGCGTGCTGCGCAGCGACCGCAGGAGCGTCCAACGACGCCGGCAGGGGTGCCTTCTTCCCGAAAAAGGCCGCCATGCAAGGGCGGGCCAAGGGCGCGGCAACATACACGCACGCCGTGCTAATAACCGCAGTGAGCCCAAAGATCGGCCAGAAAAATTTCATAGCCGCATAGAATAGCAAATAACGCGGCTCGGCCTCAAGGGTGCAGCTTCGTGATTTGTTATTCCGCAGATGGCGCGGTTTCTGCTATGCTGTTCTTATGTTTTTCTTGAACCAAAGCCGTTTTTTTCGTAAAACACAAGTGGTTTTTGCCTGCGTGTGCATTCCCGTTTTGGGGTACGCCACCAGCGAGGCCTACACGCCACCGCCGTTCGGACACTACCAGCCCATTCTTGACCGGATGCCGTTTGGGGCCATGTCCGCCCCCGTCAATGCCGCGCTGGTCGACCCCGAGACCCTCAAGAATGAGGCGCAGGTCAAGGCCGAACAGCAGACCCTCGCCAAAAAGGTCAACATGTCCGCGGTGAACGTCACGCCCGACGGTCAAACCGCCATCGGGTTTACCGATCTTTCGCAAACCCCCCCCGTGAATTTGTATTTGCTGGTCGGCTCCGTCGCCAGCGGGTGGACCGTTAAAACCGCCGATTACGATACCGAGACCGCCACCCTCGAAAAAGAGGGCATCTCCATCACGCTTAAGCTGGGCCAAGGGCTGGTCGACGCTCCCGGCGTTCCTGCGGCTAAAGGGGCTCTCCCCCTGTACCGGGCACCGGTTTCCATGTCGCCGGCGGCGGCCGCTCTGCCCAAGAGCCTGCCGCCAAACTTAGGGGCGTCCGGCACTCGAACGCTGACAAGCGGAGGTTTCAAAGCTTCTGCCGCGCCGGCGGGCACCGAAAAGACGGGCTCTGAGCCTGCCGACACCCGCTCTTACGTGGAGCGTTTAAACGAGCGCAAGAGCCAACAGACAGCCGCCCTGCTGGCCAACGAAACGAAGCAGCACGAACAACTCGTGGCACTCGCGCGCGAAGCCGCCGACAATGCGATCAGGCGACAGGCAGACGCCAAGATCGCGCAGGCCCAGGAAGACGCGCAGGCCCAGGCTCAACCGGTACCTGAAGCGGAAGTTCAAGCACCCGCTGCGGAACCCCAGATCAATCAGTAGGCCGCACCTTTTATGGATCAGTTCTCACGCTCGGAGCTCCTGCTCGGGAAACCGGCCCTTGACCTCTTGCACCGAAGTCGCGTAGCAGTCTTCGGGATCGGCGGCGTCGGCTCCTTCACGGTCGAGGCGTTGGCGCGCGCAGGTGTCGGACACTTCCTGCTGGTGGATGACGACCTCGTTTGCCTCACCAACCTCAACCGCCAGCTGATTGCCCTGCACAGCACGCTCGGGAGGCCCAAGGTGGAGGTCATGGCCGAACGCGTGCGCGACATCAATCCCAAGGCCCAGGTTGACACGGCCAAGACCTTCTATCTGCCCGAGAACGCCGACACCTTCGACCTCTCCCGCTGCGACTACATCGTCGATGCGGTCGACACCGTCAGCGCCAAGGTCGCGTTGGCGGTGCGCGCCGCACGGGCCGGCATCCCCCTGATCAGCTGCATGGGCGCGGGCAACAAGCTCGATGCGACCCGCTTCGAGGTGTCCGACATCGCCGACACCTCAGTCTGCCCGCTCTGTAAGGTGATGCGCAGGGAGCTGAAGCGAAGGGGCATCGCAGCGCTCAAGGTCGTCTTTTCGAAAGAGCTGCCGACCGCTCCCGCCGAAGCGGAAGCCCTCAGCTGCCGCTCACATTGCGTCTGCCCGAAAGAGAGCCCGCGTACCTGCACCGTTCGCCGCCGAATCCCGGGCAGCGTCTCGTTTGTGCCGTCGGTGGCAGGACTGATCCTCGCGGGTGAAGTCGTGCGTGACCTCTGCGCGAAACGGATTGAACCTAAAAAGAGCAGTTGAACCTAAAACCGGCAGTTCAACTGCTCCGCAGTTGATTAAGATGCTCGTAAGTACCTCGTAATTGGGTACATAAACTGATACTGTTTAGCCGTTTTCAGTGCACCCATTGGGTGTGCAGCACACTTCGTCGCTCCCCTTGATCGCCACGTTACGCTTAGTCGCTGCTCTTAGTCTGCAAATACCTGTAGAGCAACGAGTAAGCAATTGGACTAAGTGTATTGGACTAAGTGTATTGGACTAAGTGTATTTGCATGATCCCCCTTATTTCCTTCGCTCTCCCTTGCTATTCGGCTCCTGACTACGGTATTCTTTCTCCTGTCTCCCGAAAGGATCTATACCTGATGAAAGCAGCTCGAAACCGCGTCCTCCTCTGTCTCACTCTAGCGCTGGCATGGTCGTTCGGCATCTCGCTGGCGGCGTTTGCCGATGTCCGGCTGCCCTCCTTGTTTTCCGACCATGCCGTCCTCCAGCAAGGCGTGTCCGTTCCCGTGTGGGGCTGGGCCGAACCCAACGAAGAGGTCACCGTCGCCCTCGCCGGACAAACCAAAGTCACGAAGGGCGGCGTGGATGGCGCGTGGCGCGTGACGTTTGGCGCGCTCAAGCCCGGCGCGACGCTCACCCTGACCGTCAAGGGCAAGAACACCCTCACGGTGCAGGACGTGCTGGTCGGCGAAGTCTGGCTCGGCTCGGGGCAGTCGAACATGGCGATGACCGTCAACCGCTGCAACACGTTCGACCATGAGCAAACCCTCGCCAACCTCCCGAAGCTCCGCATGTTCACCGTCAACCGCGCGGTGGGCAAGACGGCCCAGGCCGAATGCAAGGGGCAGTGGGTCGTCTGCGCGTCGAACACGGTCGGCACCTTCTCGGCGGCCGCCTATTTCTTCGGCCGCGACCTGCATCAGAAGCTGGC
>JBBRJN010000055.1:0-10649 GCA_038219365.1 Kiritimatiellia bacterium
ATTGACCCCCGGGCAATTCCCGTGGCTGTTAGCTGTTTGATTCTGTTATACTTTTAAGATGCTGAATAGATTGAAAACGTACCTGCTTGAGAAACACCCGCAGAGTGTGCGTGCACAGGAGTTCTTGGAGTATATCGGCCCCGGGCTGCTGATCACCGTAGGGTTCATCGACCCGGGCAACTGGGCCGCCAACATTGCCGCAGGCTCGGAGTTCGGCTACACGCTTCTCTGGGTGATCACCCTCTCCACTGTCATGCTGATTCTGCTACAGCATAATGCCGCGCACCTTGGCATCGTGACGGGTGATTGCATCTCCGAAGCCGCAACCCGGCACATGAAGCCGTGGGCGTCCCGGCTCTTACTGACCTCGGCCGTCGGCGCCGCTATCGCCACCGCGCTGGCCGAGATTTTGGGCTCGGCCATCGCCTTGAACATGCTGTTCCGCATTCCGCTCGTTCCCGGCGCGTTGCTCACCGTTGCTACTGTGACTGCGGTACTGGCCACCAACACGTATCCTAAAGTAGAAAAATGGATCGTCGGCTTTGTCTCGTTGATCGGCATTTCGTTTATTTACGAACTCACCATGGTGCAGGTGCCGTGGGCAGAAGCGCTGATCGGCCTAGTGAAACCAGAGATCCCGACCGGCTCCGTTCCTATCCTGATGAGCGTGCTGGGTGCCGTGGTCATGCCGCACAACCTGTTCCTGCACTCGGAGGTCATCCAGAGCCGTCAGTGGAATCTCGCCGACCCCGTCGTGATGAAGCGGCAACTCGACTACGAGTTTCTCGACACGCTGCTCTCAATGATCATCGGGTGGGTCATCAACAGCGCCATCATCATCTTAGCGGTCGCTACCTTTCACGTTAGCGGCACGGTTGTGACAGATTTACCGCAGGCCGGGGCGCTTCTAAAGCCGCTGCTGGGTAATATGGCCGCCACGGTCTTCGCATGCGCCCTGCTGTTCTCTGGCATCGCTTCGAGCATCACCGCAGGCATGGCCGGCGGCTCCATCTTTGCGGGAATATTCGGCGAGACGTACAACATCAAGGACCGCCACACCCGCATCGGGCTGGGCCTCACATTTGGGCTGGCGCTGGCCACCCTCCTGTTCATCAGCGATCCGTTCAAGGGTCTGATTTGGTCACAGGTGATACTCAGCGTCCAACTTCCCTTCACGGTCTTCCTGCTGCTGCATCTGACCTCTTCCAAAAAAGTAATGGGTGCCTACGCGAACAAAACAGCGTCGAAAGCGCTTCTTTATTCCATCGCGGGTCTCATCACGCTGCTGAACATCCTGCTCTTCGCTGACATGGCCAAACAGCTCTGGTAGGCGACAGCAAACGGGTGGATCGGGGATTCACTTGTAAGCATCTTGGCGGTGATCAACAGAGAGACACAAAAACTGCGGGCGGAGCGTTCATCACGCACCGCCCGCTGTTTCATTCGGATTCAGAACCGAAAGCCATCAACCTTACAGATTCACAGCCTTCAGTCTTAAACCCTTTCTCGACTCAGTTGAAGACCTCGTCGAGCTGGCTCTGCGCCTCAGCCTGAAGCGAGGCCATCTCCTCCTCGCTGATCGGCTCGGCCAGCGGCACGAGCTTGATGTGACGGTGCAGCGGGAAGCCGGTGCCTCCAGGGATCAAGTGGCCGAGGATCACGTTTTCCTTGAAGCCGCGCAGCTCATCGACACGGCCCATGGTGGCCGCATCGGTGAGCACGCGCGTCGTGTCTTGGAAGGAGGCCGCAGAGATGAAGCTGTCGGTCTCGAGCGAGGCTTTGGTAATGCCCAGCAAGGCGGGCTGCGCCTCGGCCGGACGTTTACCTTCAGCCACGATCTCCTCATTGATCTCCAAGAACTTTTGACGGGAGACCTGCTCACCCCAGAGGAAATCGGTATCGCCGGGATTGCTGATGCGGACCTTGCGCAGCATCTGGCGCACGATGATCTCGATGTGCTTGTCGTTGATTTCCACACCCTGTAGACGGTAGACTTGCTGGACTTCGTTGACCAGATAGCGCTGTAGTTCCTGAGGACCGCAAACGTCGAGGATCTCCTGCGGCACCACCGGACCTTCGGTGAGCTGCTGGCCCTTCTTGACGCGGTCGCCCTTGAACACCACGACCTGCTTACCCATCGGGATGAGGTGCTCTTCGTTATGGCCGGTGATATCGTCGCGAACGACCAAACAGCGTTTGCCGCGCTGATGCTCGCCGAAGTCGACCACGCCTTCGATACGGGAGATTTCCGCCGCATCCTTGGGTATGCGGGCTTCGAACAGCTCCGCCACACGCGGCAGACCGCCGGTGATGTCGCGCGTCTTCGCCTCTTTACGCGGCGTCTTCGCGATCAACATACCGGGCGAAACCTTCACGCCCTCCTTCACCATCACGATGGCGCCCGCCGGAATATGGTAGAAGCCAAGAATCTCGCGGGTCGTCGGATCGGTCACGATGATCTGCGGATGCAGGTCTTCCTTGGTTTCGAGCACAAGCAGCGTCTTCGCGCCGGACTCGGAGTCCTGATCGCTGCGGACTGAAACGTCGTCGACGAAGTCTTGGAACGACACCACGCCGTGCTTTTCCGCCAGAATCGGCACCGAATGCGGATCCCACACGGCCACGCGCTGGCCGCCCTTGACGGCCGAACCGTCCTCGGCGAGCAACACGGTACCCATTTGCAGGTTGTAAGTGTCGATTTCCGTGCCGTTCGCGTCCACGATCTCGATGGTGCCGTTCTTGTTGAGAACCACGGTGTTGCCTTCATCGTTACGCACGATACGCAGATCGACGTACTTGATAAAGCCCGCGTTTTTGAGCACGATTTCAGGAACCTTGGAAACCGTCGATGCCGTACCACCGATGTGGAACGTACGCATCGTCAACTGCGTGCCCGGCTCGCCGATGGACTGCGCCGCGATGATGCCGACAGCCACGCCGATCTCGGCCTGCTTGCCGGTCGAAAGGTCGCGTCCGTAGCACTTCGCGCACATCCCGTGCGGCGAATCGCACGTGAGGCCGCTTCGGATCCAGACATGCTCGATGCCCGCGTCCTCCAACAGCTTACACGCCGCTTCATCGATATCAGCGTTCGCGGGAATGATCACAAGCCCGGTGGCGGGATGGCGGATCTCATACAGCGCCGTACGGCCGAGCACACGGGTGCGCAGCGGGATGAGCGTTTCATCGCCCTCCTCCACCGCCTCCACTTCGATGCCGTTCACGGTATTGCAGTCCTGAATCGTGATGATCACGTCCTGCGACACATCGACCAGCTTGCGCGTCAGATAACCGGCGTCGGCGGTCTTCAGAGCGGTATCGGCCAAACCCTTACGCGCACCGTGCGTGGAGATGAAGTACTCCAGCACGCTGAGGCCTTCACGGAACGACGCCGTGATTGGACGCTCGATGATTTCACCAGAGGGGTTCGCCATGAGACCACGCATACCGGCGAGCTGACGGATCTGTAGTTTCGAGCCGCGCGCCTTGGAGTCCACCATCATGTACACCGGGTTCGTCTCGGTGGGATTCGGGGCGACTTCGGTGACGTTGCGGTCGATCGTCTTGTACAGTTCGTCGGACACCTTTTCAGTGGCCGCCGTCCAGATATCGATGATCTTGTTATGGCGCTCGCCGTCGGTGATGACACCGGTCTGGAACTGGCCATCGACCTTTTCGACCTCGGTGTAGGCCTTCGCGATAATCTCATCCTTGATCTTCGGGCGAATCATGTCCTTAAGACCCATGGAGACACCGGCGAGGCAGGCGTGTTTGAAACCGAGCGTCTTCAACTCATCCAGAGCCTTCACCGTACGGGCATGACCCGAGACCTGATGGCAGTGGAGGATAAGGTCGCCAAGCTTGCTCTTGTCGATCTTATCGTTGACAAAGCCGAGTTCAACCGGCCAAGTCTCATTGAAAATCACACGTCCCGCCGTCGTCTCGATAACGCGCGGCTCTGAGATGCCGAAGCGGCGGCCCTTGGTTTCGTAGTCCGGATTGCGGAAACGGATCCTCGTATGATAGTTGATCGCTCCTTCTGCCAGCGCGAAATCAACCTCGCCTGTGCTGTTGAAAAGCGGAAGGTGCTCATTTCCGGCTGGGATCTTGCCCGCGATCCGGTTCGCAAGCTTATCTTGCTGGCTCGGGACCGTCAGGTAGTAGATGCCCAACGCGATATCCTGCGTCGGCGTCATGATCGACTTACCGGAGGCCGGCGAGAAGATCGAGTTCGACGACATCATCAGCAGGCGGCTCTCAAGCTGCGCTTCAACCGACAGCGGCACATGCACCGCCATCTGGTCGCCGTCGAAGTCGGCGTTGAACGCCGTACACACCATCGGGTGAATACGAATCGCCTCACCTTCGATCAGCACGGGCTCGAAGCTCTGGATCGACAGACGATGCAACGTCGGAGCGCGGTTCAGCATCACCGTCTTGCCCTTGGTGACCTCTTCCAAAATATCCCAGACCTGCTCGTCATGGCGCTCGATCATCTTGCGCGCCGTGCGGACGGTGTGGCAAATGCCCTTCTCCTTGAGGCGGCGGATGATGAATGGCTCAAACAGCGTCAGAGCCATTTTCTTCGGCAGGCCGCACTGAGTGATCTTCAGCTCAGGCCCGACCACGATCACCGAACGCCCGGAATAGTCCACGCGCTTGCCCAGCAGGTTCTGGCGGAACCGACCGGTCTTGCCCTTGAGCATGTCGCTGAGGGACTTGAGCGGACGGTTACCCGCACCCGCCACGGCGCGGCCGTGGCGACCATTATCGAACACCGCGTCGACAGCCTCTTGCAACATGCGCTTCTCGTTGCGGATAATCACATCCGGCGTCTTGAGCGAGAGCAGGTTCTTCAGGCGGTTGTTGCGGTTGATCACGCGGCGATACAGATCATTCAAATCCGAGGTCGCGAAACGTCCGCCCTCAAGCGGAACCAACGGGCGCAGCTCCGGCGGGATGACCGGGAGACAGTCCAGCACCATCCACTCCGGATGGGCACCGCTCACGCGGAAACCGTCCGCGATCTTCATCCGCTTCGTGATCTTCTTCCGGGTCTGCTTGCTGCGGGTGTTTTCGATCTGCTCTTCCAAGTCCTGCATGAGTTGGACGAGATCGACCTTATTGAGCGTGCGGCGCACCGCCTCCGCGCCCATCATGGCTTCGAAATTCTCGCCGTACTTTTCCAAGGCCTCGTGGTATTCGGTCTCGGAGAGCAACTGCATGTACTTGAGCGGGGTATCACCCGGCTCAATCACCATATAATCTTCGTAGTACAGCACGCGCTCAAGCTCGCTCGCGGTCTTATCCACGACCAAGCCGATGCGGCTCGGGCTGCACTTGAAGAACCAGATGTGCGAGACCGGCACGGCCAATTCAATGTGGCCCATGCGCTGGCGGCGAACGCGCGAAACGGTCACCTCCACGCCGCAACGGTCGCAAACCACGCCCTTGTGCTTGATCCGCTTGTACTTGCCGCAGGCGCACTCCCAGTCACGCGTTGGGCCGAAGATACGCTCGCAGAACAAGCCGTCACGCTCCGGACGGTAGGTCCGGTAGTTAATGGTTTCCGGGTTGCGAACTTCGCCGTGACTCCAGGAACGGATGGTTTCAGGTGACGCAAGTGTAATGCTCACCGCATCGTAGTGCGCACCCGCATCAAACATCCCGCCAAACATCTCTCTCGCTGCATAAGGATTCATTGTGAACCTCCTGACTGGTCGCCTTAGATTCTCTGAAAATCGGCGATCGGCGCAGCCGTCTCACCGCCAAGCAGTTTCATGTCGAGACACAGACCACGCAACTCGTGCATCAGCACGGAGAAAGACTCCGGCATGCCGGCGTCAAGCGTGTTCTGCCCCTTCACGATCGCCTCGTAAATCCGGGTACGTCCGCCGACATCGTCGGACTTGACGGTCAACAGCTCTTGCAGCGCGTATGCCACGCCGTAAGCCTCGAGCGCCCAGACTTCCATTTCGCCCATACGCTGGCCGCCGTATTGCGCTTTGCCGCCCAGCGGCTGTTGCGTCACCAGCGAGTACGGCCCGGTGGCACGCGCATGGATCTTATCGGTCACCAAGTGGTGCAACTTCAGCATATAGATCTGGCCGACAACCACGCGCTGATCGAACGGGTCACCCGTGCGGCCGTCGTAGAGCACGGTCTTGCCGTCCTCGCACAGCCACGCGTTGCCGCCGATTTCCTTCTCCTGCGCCTTGCGGGCCTGGCGGAGAAGCTGATCGATCTCATCTTCTTTCGTGCCGTCGAACACCGGCGTCGCCGCGTAAAACCCGAGCACCTTGCAGGCCGCGCCGAGATAGGTCTCGAACAGCTGGCCCAAGTTCATGCGGGAAGGCACGCCGAGGGGGTTCAGCACAATATCGACCGGCGTGCCGTCCGGCAGGAACGGCATGTCGCAATCGGGAACGATCTTCGCGACCACGCCCTTGTTACCATGGCGTCCCGCGAGCTTATCGCCCACCGAAAGGTTCTTCTTCTCTGCGATGTAGACACGCACCTGCTTGATCACGCCGCCTTCATCGATGATGCCATCGAGTTCGGCGCCGAAATCTCCGCCCCCGCTTTGCTCAGTCAGCTCAGCGAACTTGGGACGGAACCCGTTGATGATCTCCTCGATCTTCTGCTGCACGGGGCTGTTCTCGATCTGAATGTGATCGTGCGCTTTTGCCAGACGGGCCAGCAGCGTTTTGGTGATCTTGCGGTTGGCGGGGATGATGATCTCCCCTGTCACGACATCGAGCACGTCCAACGGAATCTTCTCGCCCAGCAGGATGTTACTCAGCGAGGTGGTCAACTCCTCTTCCAATGCGGCCTGCTTTTTCTTGCGCTCTTCCTCGACGTCACGGATCTCTTTCTTCTCTTCCGGCGACGCGGCGAGCGACAAGAACGGACGGCGGGCATCCTGCTGAGAGGTCACCTTGACGTCCATCACAATGCCGTAGACCCCGCTCGGGACCGTTAGCGACGTGTCGCGCACATCAGCGGCCTTCTCGCCGAAGATCGCGCGCAGAAGGCGCTCTTCCGGGGCCAGTTCGGTCTCGCTCTTGGGCGTGATCTTGCCGACCAGGATGTCGCCGGGGCGCACTTCCGCACCCACGCGAACAACGCCGTCTGAACCCAGGTTCTTCAGCGCTTCCTCGCCCACGTTCGGAATGTCGCGGGTAATCTCTTCCGGACCCAATTTCGTGTCGCGGGCACCGACCTCGAAGTCCTGGATGTGGATCGAGGTGAACACGTCGTCGCGCACCACCTTTTCGCTCACCAAGATCGCATCTTCGAAGTTGTAGCCGGTCCACGGCATGAAGGCCACCAACAGGTTCTTACCCAACGAGAGCTCGCCTTGATTCGTCGCGGGGCCATCGGCCAACACGTCGCTCTTCTTCACCGACTGACCGGTCTTGACGATCGGCTTCTGGTTGAAGCAGGTGCCCGCATTGCACCGGCGGAACTTTTGCAACGCATAGCGGTAAATGCCCTTGGCGTTCTCGCTCTTTTTCGCTTTGCCCGTAGGCATTTTGCCGTCCGGCGTAACGATGATTTCGGTCGCGGAAACATACGCCACAACACCGTCACCCTCGGCCAGCACGGTCACGCAGGAGTCGGAAGCTGCACGCAATTCGAGGCCAGTCGCCACATACGGGCGCTCCGACTTCAGCAGCGGCACAGCCTGACGCATCATGTTCGCGCCCATCAAGGCACGGTTGGCGTCATCGTGCTCGAGGAACGGGATCAGGCCGGCGGCAATCGAAACCACCTGCATCGGCGAAACGTCCATATACTGCACGCGGGCACGTTCCACGTCTTCGAACTCGGTCTTGTACCGGCAGGTGACGCGTTCAGCGGCGAAGCTGCCGTCCGACTTAAGTTCGGAGTTGGCCTGCGCGATAATGAAGACCTCTTCCTTATCAGCCGACAAATACTGAACCTCGTTCGTCACCTTGCCGTTGCGGACAACACGGTACGGGCTTTCGATGAACCCGTACGCGTTGATGCGGGCGTAAATGCCGAGCGAGGAGATCAGGCCGATGTTCGGACCTTCGGGCGTCTCGATCGGGCAGATGCGTCCATAGTGCGACGAATGAACGTCGCGGACTTCGAAGCCTGCACGCTCACGGCTCAGACCGCCCGGTCCGAGAGCCGAGAGACGGCGCTTGTGCGCGAGTCCGCTCAACGGGTTGGTCTGATCCATGAACTGGCTCAACTGGCTGCGGCCGAAGAAATCCTGAACCACGGCCGAAAGTGACTTGCTATTCACCAGGCGGGCCGGCGCTAGAACGCCGCTCGCAGGATCAAACAGCGTCATGCGCTCGCGGATCAACCGCTCCGTGCGGGCCAAGCCCACGCGGCACTGGTTCTCGAGCAGCTCGCCGGCGGTACGGATGCGGCGGCTGCCGAGATGATCGATGTCGTCGACCTGATCCTGCCCGACATAAATACGGAGCAACAGCCGGATGGCTTCGATCACGTCGACACCGCTCTCGTGAAGGGTGCGCAAATCTTCCGCGACCTTCCCTGACAAGCCCAGCTTTTGATTGATCTTGTGGCGGCCAACTTTACCCAAGTCGTAACGGCGCGGTTCGAAGAACAGGCGCTTGAGCAACGTCTTGGCGTTTGAGGAGGTGGCCGGATCGCCGGGGCGAAGGCGCTTGTAGATGTCCTTCAGCGCATCCTCTTCAGAGTGAATGCCGGACTTCGCGTCTTCACGCAGCGTCTTGATCAACGTCCCCTCATCGACAGCGACATCGACGACTTCAACTTTGTCGAACCCGGCGGCGGCGATCTGATCGAGAAGCGCCGGCGTAATGGGGTCATAGCGGCGAGCCAACACCGCCTGCGATTCGACGTCGATCAGGTCGTCCTTCATGACCAGCATGTCGAGCGCGTCAGCCGTGTAGGCCTTCTTGACCAGCAGCGGTTTGAAGGTGTAAAAAAGCTTCAGAATGTCTTCGTCCGCACCATAGCCAAGCGCACGGAGGAAGGTGGTCGCGTAAAACTTGCGGCGGCGGCGGCGGCGATCCATGTAGACCCACATGATGTCGCTGGAATCGAACTGGATCTCGATCCACGAGCCACGGTCCGGAATCAGGCGCACGGAGAAGAGCGTCTGCCCGTTAGGATGCTGCGCCTTCTCTGAGCAGATGCCCGGCGAGCGGTGCAACTGCGAAACGATCACACGCTCAGCACCGTTGATGACGAACGCGCCGTCGCGTGTCATCAAGGGGATTTCGCCCATGTAGACGTCTTCTTCGCGGATCTCGTCACCGTCCTTCAGGCGAAACGTGGCATGCAGCGGAGCTGCGAACGTGCTGCCGTCGGCAAGAGCGGTGAGCGCGTCCATCTTCGGCTCCCCCAACTCATACTTGACGAAATCGAGCGTATAGCGGCCATCGTAACTGTCAATGGGAAAAACTTCGCGGAAGATGGCTTGGAGCCCCTTCTCTTCGCGCTTGCCCGGGGCTGAGTCCAATTGCAGAAAATCTTGATACGACTTCGTCTGAATCTCGATCAGATCGGGCGGCTGAATAACGGCTTTCAGCTTGCCAAATACTTTACGATCAACCATTGCCTACCTCAGGTTGGAGTGTTAATAAAACAGCACCATGATAAAAACCCCGCACCACAGAGCCTTCGCCCTGCTGCCCGCCGACTGTTCTGACTCGATGGAGCGGTAACCGGTTATGAATGGAAGTGTGGTAAGCGGCCACTTGGTTAACTGATTCACACTGCGGTTGACACACGCATCATCAAACAATCGGGTACGTTCGGTCTTTCTTTTGGTAACCGTGAAACGCGATGACCCTCCGGGCTTCTCCGACGCGAGGCGAACAGCCTGTTATCGGAAAGCAAGGACTGCCCGGGTCATCACTCGGGCAGTCCCCACTTTGAATAAATCGAGGAAGGTTACTTCACGTCGACTTTGGCACCAGCGGCCTCGAGCTGCGCCTTGATCTTGGCAGCTTCATCCTTGCTGACAGCCTGCTTCACCGGCTTCGGAGCGGCTTCGACCAAGTCCTTGGCATCCTTCAGCCCCAAGCCCGTGATCGCGCGCACTTCCTTGATGACGCCGATCTTGTTCGCGCCGAAATCCGTCAGGATCACGTCGAACTCGGTCTTCTCTTCGACCACGGCGGCAGCAGCGGCCGGAGCGGCGGCAGCGGCGACAGGAGCGGCGGCGCTGACGCCCCACTTGTCTTCCAGAGCCTTGACCAGCTTGGAGATCTCGAGCACCGAAAGGTTGCTCAGGAAATCAATCACTTCTTCATTCGTCATCTTCTTTTCCTCTTTCTTTGTGCAACCGCACGCGTCGTTACGCGGGCGGGGTTCCCGCAGATGCCGCCGCTCATAAAGCGGCCGTTCACGTTTTCACGCGCTGGGGCGCCGGCACCCGCCGGCAGCCCGCGTCTTGCGGTTTTTACGACACGGTTATGCCGCAGATCCGTTTTTCTTATCCTCATACGCCTTGAGGGCGTAGAGCACATTAAGCAGCGGCGCGTTGAGCACGCGCACCAGACTGGTTGCCGGGGCTAAGAACGTGCCCAGCAACATGCCGCGCATCGCGTCCTTCGAAGGCAGCTTCGAGAGCGCGTCCACGTCAGCGGCGCTCAGGTTCGCAGCCTCGAGGCTGGCTC
>JBBRJN010000056.1:0-10636 GCA_038219365.1 Kiritimatiellia bacterium
ATGGCAACGAGGACGGCGATCTGGCCTCGTTTGCCTTTACAGACGGGCGGCACTTGGTCGGTCCGGAAGAGCCAGCCAGCGGGGAGCCCATCGAGTGTGACTTCACTGATCACGACATTGGTATCCGCGAGCGGCAGGGGAAGGGTTAGAGCGGTCTTGCCGAACCAGTCGCGTCCGTACGTTTCATCTGTAGACAGCTCATTACGTGCCTGTGCCTGTGTGAAAAAAAACAAGCAAAAAACAAGAAAAAAAGTCCTTTTATTCAAAGCCCTAAGCATATCGAATTTTCCCCTGTGAATCCTATTTTGCCTTGTCGTTCAGAAGCAATCAATCGAAAAATCAACCAAAAATTAACCGATGCGCCCGAGTTTCTGATTACACTTGCCGATCCCTTGTCCGCGCCCTATAATGCGAGACAAATTGACGCTATTTCAGGTGTGACAGTCCTATGCCTTCCGGTTTTTTTGACAGATTGGTGGCGCGCATCGATAAGCTCGGCCCCGAAAGTCTCCAGGCGCAGATGCTGCGTCTGGCGCAGGAGCGCGGCTTTCTGGAAACGATTTTCCAAACAATTCAGGAGGGGGTGCTGGTCATTGACAACGAGGGGCGCCTGCTCTACGCGAACCGCGCGGCCGAGAAACTGGCGGGCTTCGAGTTCGCCCGAACCAAAGGGCGCTCCATTCTCCGGTTTTTGCGCGAATGGGACTGGGAGCATCTGTTGGACGTGCCGGCGACGGACAGCGGCTGGGCACGCATGGTGACGCGGGAGATCGAAATCACCTATCCCGAGCACCGTTTCATCAGCGTTTACGCCGTGCCGATGGATGAGCAGGGGCTGGTCGATAAAGGCGTGTTGGTGCTCCTGCGTGACGTGACGCGCGACCGTAAGCAGGAAGCTTCCGCGCTGGAGAGTGAACGTTCGAACGCGGTCAAGCTGTTAGCGGCCGCGGTGGCGCATGAGATCGGCAATCCGCTGAACGCGCTGAACATTCATCTACAGTTGCTGGCGCGCGAATTGCGTGACTTGCCGGAAGGTCCGCGCGAACCGCTCGAGGAGCTGGTGGGCGTGGCGCGCACGGAGGTTGAGCGGCTCGACTCCATTATCACGCAGTTTCTTCAGGCGATCCGACCGACCAAGCCGGTGTTGCTGCCTGAACAGCCCACCGAGGTGCTGAAGGAGACGCTGAAGCTGCTCAAAACCGAGTTCGAGAACCGCCGCATCGTGGTGTCGGTGGACATTCCGAACGAGGTCCCGACCGTGCACCTCGACCGTTCCCAAATCAAGCAGGTATTTTTCAATCTCATTAAAAACGCATTGGAGGCGATGCCTGACGGCGGCACGTTGAAGGTGGTGATCGGTGTGGGTGACGCGTACGTCGATATTTCGTTCATCGACACCGGAAAAGGGATCGCCTCCGAGGAGCTTGGCCGCGTCTTTGAGCCGTACCACACAACCAAGAAAAAAGGCAATGGGCTCGGACTGATGATCGTGCAGCGGATTATCGAGGAGCATGGCGGCGAGATTGAACTCACGAGTAAGCCGGATGAAGGAACCTGTTTCAAGATCCGGCTGCCGCGCTCCGAGCGGCGCGTAAGGATGCTTAACCCCAGTATGGGTTAAACGGGGTCTCCTTGACAGTCCGCAACTGGGCGGGCGTCCCGTCCCCGGGCGTCATACGTGAAAGCCTCGACGCACGCCCGGTCCGGAAGCCTCATCATGATCTGCAGGACCGTGACGCCCAGCAGGATGACGGGATCCGTCTCGGGGCGTCCCGTCACGGGCGAATACATCGCCCCGATCTCTTTGCGCCGCCTCTTGATCGACGGGAGCACGTGGCCGCGCATGAGCGCGAAGGGCCAGAACGTGAGGTTCTTCGTGTACATCCCGATGCCGCTGGCCGCGGCCCTGGGCGTGGAGGGAGGCGAGGAGGTATCATGGGAGCTGCTCTCGCGGGCTGAACTGCACCTTGTGAGGAAGTCGCCTGCTCCCGTTTTGAAGGCGATATTCTCCGGCAGGGTCGGCGTGAAGAGCAGCAGCTGGCCGCCCCCGACATCGTTTGTGCGCGACAGCTCGCCGATCCACGGCGGCGTCACGCAGAAGTCGTGGTCCGCGAAGTCGGTCAGGTTCGACGCCGAAAGCACCGTGTACGGCACGGCCATCGTGTTGTTCGTGTTGAACACGAACTGGAAAACCTGTAGCGGCAGTTTGCTCAGCGTGCCTTCGCCCGCGACCACGGCGGTCGCGCCGGTGGCGGTCAGGGCCTGAGAGGCCAGCGTCCAGGCGGGGGAGAGGCGCACGGTCCCGGCCTCGACCGTGGTCGCGCCGGTGTAGGTGTCGTTCGTCGCTAACACGAGCATGCCGTTGCCGCGCTTGGTCAGCGGGCCCGCGCCGGAGATCACGCAGGCCACCGTGGCGGTCGCCTGGCTGGCCACTTCGATCACGCCGCCGGGATAGATCTGACTGCTGGCGTTGAGGGTGTTGTTGAGCATGAAACCGCGGTTGGGGTCGTCCAGCGTCAGCGAGTTGGTGAGCACCAGCGTCATGCCACTGAACTCCAGTTTGTCCGCCGTGAAGGCCTCCGGATTCGGCCCCAGGCTCTGTTCCTTGCTGATGCCAAATTTGCCCAGTCCTTGCAGGATCGTGCGGCCGGTGAACCCGCTGTTGTCGGCAAAAAGACTGGTCTGCTTGAGCGCGGTGGGATTCCCCATGGACACCTGTAGGTTGCCGCTCCCATAGATCGTCGAGTAGACCTCGAAGATCCGCGTGTCGACCTCGGCTGCCCCGGCAGAAAAGCTTCCCGTCCGGGAGGCGGGGATCGTGATGTTCCCGTATAGCCGCCCCGTGACGCCGCCGATCCAGTGCTGAACAGGCCCTTCGAGGATCAGATCATTGACGGTGATGGAGCCGGTTGTCTTCCAAGCCACGGCCCCGTTATTGACGCTAGGATACATTTTTCCACCGGTGAAAACAAAGTCACTCTTCCCCCGCTTTTTTTAATAAAAACGCCCGCCTGTCACAGTGTGCCAAAACTTCCCGTTCGGACTGGTCAGACGGCGTGGAATGAAGTATTATGTTTGGCAAATACTGAAAACAAAGTGGATTTTGACGCGGAGATGATGACAATCATGCCAGACAAACCGGTCATTCTGATTGTGGATGACGATAAGAACACGCGCGACGGGTTGCAGCGTGCGCTGCAGAAGCATTATGCGGTGAAGACGGCGGAGAGCGCCGAGGCCGCGCTGGCGATTTTTGCCGAAGGGCCGGGCGTGGACGTGATGCTTTCCGATCTGAGGATGCCGGGCACGGACGGGCTTGCGCTGTTGCGCCGCGTGAACGCGCAGTACCCGCAGACGGTCTGCATCCTGCTGACGGCGTATGGTTCGGTGGAGACTGCCGTGGAGGCGATGAAGCAGGGCGCGCATGATTTCCTGACCAAGCCGATCAACCTCGACCACCTCGACCTGCAGGTGGCGAGGGCGCTCAAGTCGCGCGACCTTGAAAAAAAAGTCGTGGCGTTGGAGAGTCAGCTTAACGAGAAGTTCGGCATGGAGAACATCATCGGCGAGTCGCTCGCCATGCGGCAGGTGTTCGAAATTATCCAGCAGACCGCGCCCACGCAGGCATCGGTTTTGATTCAGGGTCCGAGCGGCACCGGCAAGGAACTGGTGGCGCAGGCGATCCACCGCCTGAGCACGCGGGCCAGCGGCCCGTTCGTGGCGGTTCACTGCGCTGCGCTCTCGCCCATGCTGCTGGAGAGCGAGCTGTTCGGGCACGAGAAAGGCGCTTTCACGGGGGCTACGGTTCAACGTAAAGGGCGCTTTGAGATGGCGGACGGCGGCACGCTCTTCCTCGATGAAGTGTCGGAGATCGACCTCGCGATCCAAGTGAAGCTGCTGCGCGTGCTCGAGGAGCGCACCTTTGAACGCGTGGGCGGCGAAGAAACGATTGAAACCGATATCCGCGTGATCGCGGCCACAAACCGCGACTTGCGCGCCTATGTCAATCTGGGCAAGTTCCGTGAAGACTTGTTCTTCCGCCTCAATGTGGTGGATATCCCGCTGCCGTCGCTGAGCGAACGTGCCGGCGATATCCCTTTGCTTTCTGACCGTTTTCTGAAAGAGTACTGCGCGAAAAACAACAAGCGGATCGAGAGGCTTTCGGCGGATGCGGTGGCGTTGCTTGCGGCCTACGCATGGCCGGGCAATGTGCGCGAGTTGCGCAACACGATCGAAAAGATGGTGGTGCTGGCGAGGTCGGACAGGCTTTCGGCGCGCGATGTGCCGGTTAACATCCGCGAGGCGGTCAAGGGCCATATCGGCGTGGGCAGCCGCGCACCGGTGCTGATGGTCGGCTCATTGGCGGATACCGAGCGCCGCAAGATCATGGCGGTCTTGGAGAAGAATGGGGGTAACCGCACACGTGCGGCCGAAGAGCTGGGAATCAGCCGACGGACATTGCATCGGAAGTTGCGCGCGTACGCGATGCAGGAAACGGAAGGGCTGGATGCAAACGAGGAGCAGCGGATATGAGCAAGCGGTTTTGTTTGACGGTGGTGTTTTCCTTGGCGGCCGCAGCGATGCTCTGGGCGCAGGGGCTGATTGTATGCAAGGCCTGCGGGCGCGAGGCAAAACCCGGGGCCACGGTGTGCTCGCACTGCTCCGCGCCTTTGCCGAAGCCGAAAGAGGCAGAGGAGCGTGTCGTTAAGCCGGCACCGCTCGCGACGGACAAGAATGCGGAAGTTGGGCGCGAGGCCGCCGCAGTGGTGACGGACAGTGTGCGGCAGGCACGCGAAACGGAGAAGGCCCAGCCCGAGGTCGCATTCAGTTACTATCAGAACGCGCTGGCGCTGATGCGGCTCGTTCCTGCTGGCACCTATCCCGCGGCTGTCGGCGAGTCGATCCTGGCGGGCAACGAGCGTGTCATGCAGGCGCTGCGGCGGGGTCAGGTGCCGTGCAAAAAGTGTAACGGGACGGGTAAGTTCCAGCTCGACATGAGCAAAGTGGATGCTTCTAAAGGGATCAAAGCCGTCGAAGGCGTGGCGTGCGCCGTTTGCAAGGGTGCGGGAAGTTTTGCCGGATATCGAGATGTGGCGAAGGTGAAAATGTCGATCTTGCAGGGGAGGCAGGAGTTCGAGCGGCGGCAGATGGTGGCAGGCGATGTCAAGGTCGGACGGGCTCTCGTGCCGGCGGCGCTGGAGAAACAGCTGACCAACCGACAGCGTGCACTGGTGATGACAGGGATGCCCGTGCCGTGCTCCGAGTGCCAGTTTTCGGCGCGGCAGGCGTGTACGGTATGCCGGGGCTTGTGTTGGATGAAGTGCACGTATCCGGGCTGTTCGAACGGGTTTATCAAAGAGGAGCGTTCGGCAAGCGTGAAGCAGTCTAAGCGGATGAACGAAGAGATGAAGAAGAAGTGTCCGCGCTGTGAGGGGCTTGCTGAAGTGCCCTGCGAGACGTGCAAGGGACAGGGAAGCGTGGCCTGTAAGAAATGTGCCGGCAGCGGACAAGCGCCACGGTGTCTGCGCTGTACCGGGACCGGCCTGATGAGCTGTTCGAAGTGTAACGGAACGGGTGAGGGAAAAACCGGCCCGTGCCCGGAATGCAAAGGTGAAACCGTGATGTTGTGCACGACGTGTCGAGGGGAAGGGGCGCTGGCGAGATGAGTGACATCCCTGCCTTTATATTGCCGAATTTTGAAGTGCTGGGTCTCCTGGGGCGCGGAGGCATGGCTTCGGTCTGGAAAGCACGTCAGGTTTCGTTAGACCGCTTTGTGGCGGTCAAAATCTTGTCGTCCTCGTTCGCGACTGACCCCGAAGATGTCCAGCGCTTCCGCATGGAGGCCCGCGCTGCGGCAGGCCTGAAGCATCCGGGAATTGTGCAGGTGTACGATGCGAACTTTTCGAATGGCGTCTATTATTTTGTGATGGAACTGGTCGACGGATACACCATGGGGGACCTGTTGCGACGTAAGGGGCACGTTTCGGAGGAAGATACGCTGATTGTCGCCGAGAGCGTGGCGGTGGCCATGGACTATGCCTGGTCGCATTATCAGATGGTGCATTGCGATATCAAGCCCGACAACATCATGGTGGATGCCGATGGGACGTTGAAGGTTACTGATCTCGGCCTTTGCCGCTCCCTTACGCTGGTAAAAAGCGAGCACAAGGGACGTGCCGATGAGATACTGGGCACGCCCGCCTACATGTCGCCGGAGCAGGTCTATGGCAGCGAAAAACTCGATTGCCGCTCGGACATTTACGAGTTGGGCGCAACCATGTATCACATGGTCACGGGCAAAATGCTTTTCCAAGGCAAGACCGACGACGAGATGATTCATTGCCAAGTGGACGCTTCGCAAGCGCCGGACATCCGTGAGTTTGCTCCCCATGCGAGCGGCGCCTTTGCTTTGTTGCTGGAAAAAATGCTGGCGAAAGATCCGAGCCACCGTCACCGTGATTGGAAACTGGTGCTGGCTGATCTTAAACGCGTAAGCGAGGGGCACCCTCCGTGGCCGGCCCTTCTTCCGCCGCTGGGCAGTTCGATGAAGAGAAATTAGCAACGAGGCGTGACGAGATGCGCTATGGCCAGGTCACTCATCGGGGCCTCGTGTGGGTCAAGAAGGCCGAGTATGCCGTGTCTTTTTTCGACCGGTTGCGTGGGCTGTTGGGACGTCCGTCGCTCGGGCCGGGGGCCGCCCTGCTGATCGAACGGTGCGGCTCGATCCACACCGTTGGCATGCAGTTCGAGCTAGATCTGGTCTTTCTTGACCGGGCCTGGCGCATTGTGCGGATTGTTCGGGGCGTGCAAAAAGGACGCCTGATGGTCTGCGGCGGCTGGCATGCCGCACGCGTGTTAGAGTCTGAAGCGGGCTGCCTGGATATGAGCCCACTGAAACTGGGCGACGAACTGCGTTGGCGTCAAGGATAAGGCGGAGGATGTATGAAGCGACTGGAACGATTCTTTTCTGCGGTGCTGATGATTTTCGTGGCGTTGAGCAGCCAAGGTCAGCAAACGGGGCCATGGGATAGGGACGCGCTGTTCAAGCCCCCTCAAACATTCGAGGCCCCGGAATATGCCACGAATGGTGTGAAGGCCCTTTTTTATGAGGGGGTGCCGTATCAAGGCAAGCCCACGCGCGTGTTCGCTTATTACGCGCTGCCGAAGGTCTCGCCCGGAACAAAGGTGCCGGCCATGGTGCTGGTCCACGGCGGCGGCGGGTCGGCGTTCTACAAATGGGTGGAGCTGTGGACGAGCCGCGGGTACGCCGCACTTGCGATGGACACCTGCGGGGCCGTCAGCGGCAACGGCCGCAACAACCATGCGCGGCATGCGTGGGCTGGGCCTGCGGGCTGGGGCGGGTTCGACAAGGCCGATGACCCTGTGCAGGATCAGTGGACCTATCACGCGGTTGCGGCGGTCTTGCGCGGCCACTCGCTCCTTCGCTCGTTCCCGGAGGTCGATACCGCCCACATCGGAATCACCGGCATTTCGTGGGGCGGATACCTGACCTGCATCGCGGCCTCGGTAGATGACCGGTTCGCCTTCGCCGTGCCGGTGTATGGGTGCGGGTTCCTGGGTGAAAATTCGACCTGGCTCGCGGATTTCAAGAATATGGGGGCCGTGCGCGCTAAAAAATGGCTGGAGCTGTGGGATCCATCGGCCTATCTGTCACAGGCGAAGATGCCTTTCCTGTGGGTCGATGGCAGCAACGATTTTGCCTATCCAATGGATTCGCTGCAAAAAAGTTACCGTCTGCTCAAGACGCCTTACTCTTTGTGCATAAGGCTACGGATGCCGCACGGACATGGTGGCGCGGGCGAAAACCCCAAAGAGATCTATGCGTTTGCCGAGCATTTCGCGCACGGCGGTGACCCCTTGCCCGAGATTTCGTCTGTAAAACGCGAGGGGCTGAAAGTGACCGCGACCTTCAGCAGCGGGCCGCGTACCGTGGTCAGGGCGGAACTCAACTATACGGTCGATAAAGGTGCCTGGAAAGAGCGCAAGTGGGAGGCGGTCCCGGTTTCTGTAAACGCCTGCTCGGGCGTGGTTGCGGCGGACCTTCCTGAAACGGCGACCGTCTATTACATCAACCTCTTTACCGAAGACGGCCTCGTGGTCAGCAGCGAGCACGAAGTGCTGTGATAACATGGTTGAGATGCCCCGTAAGCCATTAAAGAACTGTTAATTGGGGGCTAAAAAACCTTTAAATCAAACAAATACCGGGTTTTGTTACGGTTCGGTCGATAAAAGCGTTTTTGGGTCAGGTAAAATGGACACGGTTTCTGAAGAGGAGATGAGATGACAAAGAAAGCAGTGTTGTTGTTGACGGGGATGGTATGTGCGTTTCGGACAGGGTGGGCGGATGTGCCGCGGCCCGAACATCCACGGCCGGATCAGGTGCGCGAAAGTTGGCTGACGCTGAACGGCGAGTGGCAGTTCGAAATCGACGCGCAGGGCGACGGCGAGGCGCGCGGGCTCATCTCGGGAACCGACCTTTCCTCCAAGATTACTGTGCCGTTCTGCCCGGAGAGTAAGCTGTCCGGACTTGGAATCGGCAATGAACACTATTTGAAAAACGTGTGGTACCGACGCTTTTTCGAGCTTCCAGCCGCGATGCGGGGAAAACGCGTTCTGCTGCACTTCGGTGCGGTGGACTACAAGAGCTGGGTCTACGTCAACGGCCAGTTGGCGGGCACGCATGTGGGTGAGAACGCGGCTTTCAAATTTGAGATCACGGCGTTCTTGAAAGAGGGGCAGAACGAAGTGGTCGTGCGCGTGTTCGATGACCTGCGGAGCGGGTTGCAGGTCGGAGGTAAGCAGGCACACAACAAGAGCGAGGGGTGCGTCTACACCCGCACGACGGGTATTTGGCAGACGGTGTGGCTGGAGGCGGTAGGCTCATCTTTTATCGAAAGTTTCTCGATCGTGCCTGACCCCGACCATTCGCGTGTGCTGATCGAAGCGACGGTGAACGGCTCAGACACGAACCTTGAACTGAAGGCGGAGGCTTTCGCGGGCGGGAAGCGTGTGGGCGGTGACACGGCGACGGGCACATGGCGCGACCGCAGGCTCGTGCTTAACCTTAACGCGAAGCGGCTATGGGAGCCGACGTCTCCGTTTCTTTACGACTTGACCTTTACGTTGACAAGCCGTGGCAAGGCGGTCGACGAGGTGAAGAGCTATTTCGGCCTGCGTTCGGTCACACTCGAAGGCCGCCTCATCCTGATCAACGGCAAGCCGGTCTTTCAGCGCACGATCCTCGACCAAGGCTTCTATCCCGACGGCATTTGGACGGCCCCGAGCGACGCCGAACTGAAGGCCGACATCGAGCGCTCAATGGCCTGCGGCTTCAACGGCGCACGCCTGCACCAGAAGGTGTTCGAGCCGCGCTTCCTGTACTGGGCCGACAAGCTGGGCTACTTGGTCTGGGGCGAGTTCCCGAACTGGGGTTACAACTACAAGCCCGAGGGCTACGCTCCGTACGTGACCGAGTGGGTCGAAGTGTTATTGCGCGACCGCAACCATCCGGCGATTATCGGTTGGTGCCCGTTCAACGAGACGCCGCCCTCGGCGGGCGAACTGCAGCAGGTGATCTGGACGGTGACGAAGGCGATCGACCCGACGCGCCCGGTGATCGAGAGCAGCGGCTGGACGCACACGCTGCCGCATCCGGAAGTGCGCGACGCGCACGATTACGACGGCAACCCGGAGACGCTGCGCGCGCGCTGGGCGGCTTATTTCGCGGGTGACGCATCGCTGCCGATGCCGTCGCGCTACGGGCACTCGGCGGCCGGTACGCGCGACTGCGGCGTGCCTTTTATGATCAGCGAGTTCGGTGGCATCGGCTGGGCGACCGATGGCGGGTGGGGCTATGGCAAGGGGCCGTCGACAGAGGATGAGTTCTTCGCGCGCTACAAGGGCCAGTGCGACGCGCAGCTCGACAACCCGAATTTATTCGGCTTCTGCTACACGCAGCTGACCGATGTGGAGCAAGAGCACAACGGGCTCTACTATTACGACCGTAAGCCGAAGTTCGATGTGAAGAAGTTGCATGCGATCACGTCGCGTCAGGCGGCGTACGAGCGGGGCGAGGCGCAGGCACCGGTGGCCGCGTCAAGCGCGGACGTGGCATGGAAGGTGTTAGTCGGCGCTGTTCAGGACGGCCCCTTGTGTACGCCTTATCGGTACATGACAACGGTGCCGCAGGGCGACTGGTTGTCAGCCGGCTTTGACGATCATGCGTGGCAGACGGGGTTGTCGCCGTTCGGCACCGAAGGTAAGCGGGTCGGGCGCACGCCGTGGGCGACGCCTGACATCTACCTGCGCAAGAGCTTCGAGTATGACGGGCATGCGCTCAAGGTCGGCGCTGTGGTGATGACCTATGATGAGGACACCGAGGTTTACGTGAATGGACAGAAGGTCCTCGGCGTGCAGGGGTACATCGGCAACTACCGGTTGTTCGGCGTGACGGACGAGTTGCGTAAGGCGCTCCGCAAAGGGGCGAACACGCTGGCCGTGCACACGCACCAGACGCAAGGTGGACAGTTCATCGATCTCGCATTACTTGTTGAATAAACGAGGAACGTTTGTGGCAAAAATCGGATTTGTATGCGGTATGGCACTGGCCATGGCG
>JBBRJN010000057.1:0-10516 GCA_038219365.1 Kiritimatiellia bacterium
CCGGCCATCGAAACAACCTTCTGTGAGGCGGCCGGCCGCCTCACCGGTCCGGCTCTCGTGGGCGTGTTGCAGTCGATGGGCAACCGTGGTAACGCAAGTTCGGTCGCGATTTTGAGCAAGCGGATGGGCGACAACGACAAAGCCGTTGCTGCGGCCGCCGTGCAGTCGCTGGGCAAGCTCGCTACGCCTGAGGCGATGGCCGCGCTCAAAACCAGCCTCGGAAAATGTCCTTGCGTGGCCATGGCCTACCTGAACGGCGCTGGAAAAGTGGCCGTCTCTGATCAGGCGAGGGCCGCGGCCTGTTATGCCGATATCCGCAACACCAAGGAGAACGTGAGTCCGGCTGCGCGCTTGGCCGCCCTGCGGTGCGAGATCGTCACAGCGGGCCAGGCCGGCGTGAAGCTCTGGGATGACGCCCTTGCGAGTGAAGACACCGATACCGTGAATGCAGCCCTGCGCGCGGCACTGGATTTCCCGAAGAGCGAGGCGGCAACAGCCGCTTTCGCGGCGGCCCTTGCCAAAGTCCCGTCCGTCCAGGCGCGTCTGGCGACGGTTCTGAGTCAACGCGGCGACAAAACGGCGGTTCCGGCCCTAGCTGCTCTGGCCAAGGGTGAAAACGCGGCCACTCCGGCCAGCAGCCTCGCAGCCGCAGCCGCGCTCGCCGCGCTCAACGATCCCGCCGCCCTGCCTCCGTTAATGGCCTTGACCAAGCATGCGGATGCAGCCATCGCCGATGGTGCCAAGAGCGAGATCATGGGCTTCGCGGGCAAGGCTGCGGATGACGCTGTGCTGGCCATGATGTCCGACGCCGAGGTTGGCACCCGTTTGGCCGGCATCGACATGGCGTTACGCCGCCGCATGGCCGTGGCGGTGCCGTCTTTCGTGAAGCTCATTGCTGATGCCGACGCGAAAATCAGTGAGGCCGCGGTTAAGGGCTTGGGTGATCTCGGTACGGACAAAGAGATTCCGGCGCTGTTGGCTGTCATCGCGAAGACGCCTGCGAGCGAAACCGCGATCCGTGCGCTCGCTTCCCTCTGCACCCGCTATGCGCGTCCTCGCGCCGGCAAGACCGTCATCAAGAGCGCGGACTATGGCAACTTTGAAAACAACCTGACTAAAGATGTCACCGTCAATGTTCAGAAGCTCGTGGATGCCGGCTCCATCACCATCCAGGCCTCTGGGCGCCTCTGCAAGTGGGACGGCTTCAGCGAAGACCCCGCTCCAGGAAAAGTCAAGATGCTGCGCATGGTCTACACCTTCGACGGCGTTGAAAAAAACGTTCAGGTTCGCGAGAACGATGCTGTTCATCTGAGCGGCGAGACGTTGTTGCCGGTGGCGATGGCTCCGATTAAAGCCGCCTACGACGCGGGGCAGGGACAGCAGAAGCTTGCCCTCTTTCAAGTGTTGACCTCGCTCTCCAATGACCAGGGGCTTGACGTTGCCCGCGCCGCCGCAGCGCAGACCGCTGACGCTGCCCTGCGTGAAGCCGCGATCCGCGCTCTTGCCGAGTGGAAAACGCCTGAAGCGCTCGAGGATGCCGCTACGTTTGCGCAGAGCGCACCATCCGACCGGCTGAAAATCCTTGCCCTGCGCGGCTTTGTGCGCCAATTGGAGCTGAGCTTCACGATTCCGGCGAAGAAGCAGGTCGCACGTTTGGAGCAAGCCCAGGCTTGGGCCACGCGCGATGCGGAGAAGGCTTTTGTTGCCGCTGCTCTCACCAACACCCGCCGGCAGATCAGCGAACAAGGGTTCACGCCGATGTTCGACGGCACCAGCCTGAAACAGTGGAAGGGCGGTGGTGGCTTCTGGCTTGTAAAGGACGGCATTCTGCAGGCGCAAAGTTCACCTGATAAGGTGTGCAAAAAGCAGTGCCATTTGGTTTGGACAGGCGGCCAGCCCGCCGACTTTGAAATGCGTTGCGAATTCAAGCTCAGCCCAGAGGCCAACTCCGGCATCCAAATCCGCACGCTTAATCAAGAATTCGGCGATAGCGGCTATCAGGCCGACATGAACGGTGGCGGCAACTACGTCGGCTATCTCTACCACCCCAAACAGCATCTCGTCGGCGAACGCGGCGCCAAGGTCACGATCGCGGCTGACGGAAAGAAAAGCGTGGAGCATTTCGCCGATGCGAAGGAACTCGGCGACAAGGTGTTCAAGAAGGACGATTGGAACGAATACACCATCGTCGCAAAAGGCCCGACGGTCACGCTTTTCGTCAATGACATGAAGACGTGCGAACTGACCGATTACCGTCCCGACATGATGCCCAAGAGCGGCTTCATCACCCTCCAGATGCATCCTGGACCGCCGATGAAAATCCAGTTCCGCAACCTGCGCATCAAGGAGTTGAAGTAAGGTCAAAAAGACCACCCGCATGTTTAGCCGCGTCCGGTAGGGATGGCTCCCCGAGCCGTCCGCCGGTCCCCGACTGTCTCATGTGCGTGTACGCGAAGCTGAAAAATGCGTAGCCGCATGGCCCGGCAGTTGGCTTGGAGAGAAGCCGTCCTACCTGCCGTGGCCCCCATCTCTGCGTTCTTTATGCCTTACTTTCGCCATCTTGACACCGCCGCAGGAAGGAAGCAAAATGCTAGCAAAAAGGAGGTGCTAGATGCCCGCTCTTGTTCTCAAGAAAATACCTGACGAACTGCACCGGAAGCTGAAGATGCAAGCCGAGTTCAACCGACGGTCGATGACCAGTCAAGCGATCTTCTTATTGCAGCAAGGCGTGGACGCCCAAAGTCCGGCCAGCAGCATGGGCTTTGCGATCCCACCCTTCAAGGGAAAGTGTCCGCAGACCGACGCGATCCTTGCGGAGGCTAGAAAGGCACACCCATGATCGTGGCCGACACCAACCTCATCGCTTACCGCCTCATCGAAGGTGAACAAACTGAACTGGCTCTAGCCGTCTGGGCCAAGGAGCCGGAATGGTTTGTGCCGCCCCTGTGGCGACATGAGTTCCTCTCACGTCCGACCGCGAACTGCTGAACAAGTTCCCAGGGGTTGCCAGTTCTCCCAGTAAATTTATCGGGGAAAACACCGAATCAGTCCGCGAAGCGCAGACCTCGTATGCAACCCATCAGCCGAAACCTCCGCTAAAGATAGCTCGGTCAATTAAACCGAGAATGAATGGAAAAAAGGGGGCTGGATATGTGCGATGTGAAAAGTAGGCAAGGGCGCGATTCGACTCATCTCTTTTTGGTGTGCGGTGACAACCAACGGGCGGCACCGCTTTTCTCGATGCGCTTCAAAGCGGCCACAGAATAAGTAAAGCCACTCTGGGCCATTTCAAATTATTTCGCGTCCTTTTTCTCTTTCATCGACTCATCATCGTCATCTCTGGGCATAATTTTAACATATCCTCCTCGTGTATCGAACTTATAACCGGTGTCGTTACACACCAAAGTGATCGCATCATACAAGGTGATACGATCCCACGTCATATTGAACCAGATTTTGGGTCTTCGCTTAAAAGAAGTCAAGCGCGGTCGTATGTTGTAATCAGGTTGCGCTGAAAAAATCGCCTCCGGCATTTCATCGAACCGAAACGCCCTCGCGGGCGCACAAACGGTCGAGAATCGTCCGTTGTGGCGCCGTCAGGCGCTGTAAGGCGGCGGCGCGGAGCGCTCGCCCTACCAGAGCTTCGCACACACCTCCTGCTGTCCCAGGCCGTCTAGTCATGAAATACGAGAACACCAGCAAAACTCGCATTTCTCAAAAAATGACCGTGCTCGCCCCAACCTCTTACTTGTGCGGATTGTGTACACATAATATTCTGGGGTTTACAAGCCGCTGTTCGCATAAGGTGCTAAACTTTAAACATCATACGTTTCAAATTTAGGGAGGGAGTATGCGGGAACAAACGAGTCGTCGATTGTTTTTGAAGTGCACAGGGGCTGCCGGGCTGTTTTCGATTTTACCGCGCCGCTTGTTGGCGGGCAGCGGCGAGACGCCGCCGAGTGAGACCGTGCTGTTTGCCGCCGTCGGCGTCGGGGGCCAGGGGCGCAGCGATCTCAAAGGTCTTATCGATGGGGGATTTGGCAAGGTCGTGGCGGTTGCGGACGTCGACCCGCGCAGCATTGCCGCAACGAAGCAGTTTCTTCCGGACGTGAAGACGTTCGAGGATTACCGCGAGATGTATGACAAGCTTGGTAAGTCCGTTGACGCCGTTCTGGTGGCGACGCCCGACCACTGGCACGCGCTGCCCACGCTCGATGCCATGCAGCTAGGGAAACACGTCTACACGGAGAAACCCGTCGCCCGTACGGTCTGGGAGATCCGCAAGCTGATGGAAGCGGCGCGGAAATACAACGTGGTCACACAGATGGGCAATCAGGGGCACTCGTTTGCCAGTCATCAGACGTTTAAGTCGTGGGTGAGGAAGGGCTTACTCGGCGAGGTCCACGAAGTTCACACGTGGACGACCATGCGCGTGCTGGATTCCAAAAGTAAGATTCCGGAACTGGCGAAACAAGAGAAGGTGCCTGACGGCCTCAACTGGGACCGCTGGATCGGCCCTTCCGAGTATCACGACTACTCGCCGTACTTCACGCCTAACCGCTGGCGTGCCTGGACGCCGTTCGGCACCGGTAACCCCGGCGACTGGGGCTGCCACCTGCTCGACCCCATTTATGACGCGCTGAACTTGCGCAGCCCGAATCGCATCACGGCGGAAATCACGCCAGGCTGGGAGCCTGTGCGCGATCGGCTGGCCTTCCCGAACGCTTCGCGCATCCGCTACGAGTATGATTTATCGAACGGCAAGACCATGACGATCTTGTGGCACGACGGCGAGTTCTGCAATGAAGTGCCGCGTCCAGCAGTTCTTGAAGAAGGGCGCGAACTGGGTAACATGATCGTTCCCGGACAGTGGAATGCGGGGGCGGTGGTTTATGGCAGTAAGAATGTCCTGAAGTACGGTTCGCACGGAGCGGACGGCTGCCGCGTGATTCCCGAGACAGCGATGCGCGCGATGATCAAAGACATCAAGGAAGAGGAGAAGACCAAGCCCAACTTCTGGATGACGCAAATCGGAAGTCACTTCGAGGATTTCGTGACGGCGATCAAGATCGGACGCAAGTCCAACAATCCGTTTGAGACGGCTGGCTATGTGGCTGAAAACGCGGCGCTCGGCGCGATTGCGGTTCGCCATCCGGGCGTCAAGCTGAAGTGGGACTGCGAAACGCTGACGTTCAAAAACAGCGCGGCCGCCACCGCGATGGTCGAACCGCACTATCGCAAAGGGTATTCTTTGAAGGTGTAATATGGATCGACACGAATCGGCTAGAGTCGAAGGAATCGAGCTTATGAGGAAGATAGCAATTGCATTCTTGATCATGTGCGCGGGTTTAGCGCAGGCGGTGGAGGTTCAGAAGATTTTGTTTTTGGGCAACAGCATCACGTTGCACGGGCCATCGAAGAAAGTCGATTGGTCGGGCAACTGGGGCATGGCAGCCAGTGCGCAGGAGAAGGATTATGTGCATCTGGTCACGCAGGCGCTGACGAAGAAGGAAGGTGCCGCGCCGGAGACGCTGGTCAAGAACATCGCGGCATTTGAGCGCGGGTACGCGACGTATGATGCGGCGGCACAGCTCAAAGACGCGGCTGCATTCGGCGCGGACCTGATTGTCGTTGCCATTGGCGAGAATGTGCCAGCCCTGACCAACGCGGCGTGCCAGGCCGAGTTCGCAGAGAAAACGGTCGCATTGTTAAAGGGCATTAAAGGTGACACCAAGCCGCTGATCGTCGTGCGCAGTTGCTTCTGGGCAAGCGGGCCCAAGGACGAAGCGCTCAAAAGGGCGAGCCAGGAGATCGGCGGGGTCTTCTTAGACATCGGTGCGCTCGGCAAGGACGAGAAGAACTTCGCGCGTTCCGAGCGGAAGTTTCAGAACGCCGGCGTAGGCAATCATCCGGGCGACAAGGGCATGCAGGCGATCGCCGATGCGATCATCGGTGCCGTGCGGCAGGCAAAGGGGAGCACCCGGTGATTCCGCGCAGCGTCGTGGGTCGTTTCACCGGATGGGTGTTGGTCGTCTGCGTGTGGGGCGCGGCGGCTGCGGAAAACGCATTGACGCTGGAGTCTGCTAGTGTCCTTTTTTGCATTTCGCCGCAGAGCGGTGCCTATACTCTGACCGATAAGCGGACCGGCGTGTCGTGGGCCAGCAACCCCAAGCAGCCCCGCTTGGGCACCGTCACATTGGCTCTGGACAAGGGCGAGCGCACGGTCGCGCTCGACCGGTTCCGGACGGCGGTTACGCAGGGCCGTGCGTTGGTTTTTTCGCACGCGCTGACCGACGCCGGCAACGCGGTGATCGCCGTGCGGTTCGAGCTGTTGCCGGATGGCGAGACGTTACAAATTTCCTCCGTATGCGACACGCCGTGCCTTCGGCGGCTGCGGCTGTTGGAAGATTCCCTATGGATTACCGATGCTGATCGCGGCGGCGTGCTCATTCCGGTTCGGCTGGGGCTGCTGATTCCGTCTGACAACGGCAAGGCTTTCCGTCACGAGTTCCGCACGTCGGAATACGAGGGGTGCCACGCCGAGATGGTCGGCCTTTTCAAATCCGGGTCTGCGGCGCTGCTTTCGTGGCACGACGCCGATTCGGTCTTCCTTCTCCAGAGCGTCACGAACGCGTGTCCCGTGCCGGGGGCCAAACAAGTGCTGTTGCCCAGCATGGACCTTTCGCCGCACGCGACCGCGCTGCGCATCCGTATGATGGGAAAGGCCACCTATGGCGGCGTGGCGCGGGCGTACCGCGAGGAAGCGAAAGCGAAAGGCTATCTCGTCACGTGGGACGAAAAGCTCCGCGAATTGCCGCGCCGCGAGGCGCTGTTCGGCGCGTCGAACGTGAAGCTGTGGACCTGCCTGAATCGCCGTATGAACGAGGAGAGCACGGCGGAGGAGTCGGTACGCGTCGACTGGACATTCGATCAGGCAGCGCAGATCGCTGAACATCTCAAGAACGATTTGGGACTCGACCGTGTGCTGTTCATTCTCGGCGGGTGGACCTCCGGCGGTTACGACTGTCGGCATCCGGACATTATGCCGACCGCGCCCGAGTGCGGCGGCAACGTGGGGTTGGCCGACTGCGTGCGCCGCGTGGAAAAACTCGGATATACGCTCGGACTGCACGACAACTATCAGGACATGTACCGCGATGCAGCCTCGTGGGGCGAACAGTGGCTTATGAAAGACCGCGAGGGCAAGGTGCGCATGGGCGGGCGCTGGCTGGGCGGGCGGGCGTACCTGACCTGTTCAGAGAAAGCGTTGGAACTCGCCCGGCGTCCGCAGAACCTGCCCGAAGTCGCGCACACGGTCGAGCCTGGTGCTTACTTCATCGACACCACTTTCGCCGTCGGGCTTCAGGAGTGCTTCGATCCGAACCATCCGCTCTCGCGGGCTGACGATCTCCATTGGAAGACCGAGCTCTCGAAATACGCGCGGAGCCAGTTCGGCATCTTCGGTTCCGAGTGCGGTCGCGAATGGGCCATCCCTTGCGCCGATTTTTTTGAGGGACTCTCCGGCGTGAGCGGCGGGCTCTACCACAACGCCGGACTCATGGACCAACTGGGCGCGACCCAGGTGCCGGTCTTTGAGATGATCTACCATGATTGCATCCAGATTTACGGCAAGTACGGCTATCGTCCGGAAAAGGCGACCGCCTATGTCCTGAACCATCTGCTGGCCGCGCGGCCGCTGAACTACCACCAGTTCCCACCCGGCCTATATTGGCGCAACACGGCGGGCGAGGAAACGTTCCGTGCCCGGCCGAGCGTCGCTAAATTCGCGCCGATCAGTGCCCGCACATTCCGCATCAGCTATCGATGGAAGGTTGAAAAGCCGCTGCCGGGCCCGTGGTCCGCGTTCGTGCATTTCACCCATCCCAACGGCCGGATTCTTTTTCAGAGCGACTACGAGCCGAAGCCGCCTGCGGAACAGTGGCAGGCGGGCGAGATCGTGGTTGGACCCTTTGAGGTCACCGTGCCGTCCCAGCTCAAACCGGGGGCGGTCGACATCCGCATGGGACTTTTCCGTCCCAAAGAAGATGTGCGGGCCAAGCTTGACGGGCCGGATGACGGTGAGCGCCGTTCTGTGGTCGGACGCCTCCAAATCACTCCCGACGGGATTGTGTTTGAGGAGGCGGAACCGGTTGCGGAGGATGCGGCGGAGGGCTTTTTCGTGCGCGCTGACAACGGATGGGCCGAGGGGCTGCATCCGCTCGACCGATTCATCAAGAACACGCACGAGGTTCTCTCGCCGCTGAACAGGCTCACCGCGCGAATGCCGCTCGGGGAGTACGCGTGGCTCACGCCTGACCGTTCGGTGCGGCGCTCCACCTTCGACGGCGGTAAGATTTCTGCGATTGCGAATTTTGGATCCGCCGACTACACGCTGCATACGGCGCGCTGGGGCGACGTGGTGCTGCCGCCCAATGGTTTTCTCGCCGAGGCCCCCGGTTTTCTCGCCTTTTCGGCCAAGCGGTTCAACGGGCGAGACTACGGCCGCGTGCCGCTGTTCACGCTTCAGAGCCTCGATGGTCGACCACTCGATCGGTCGAGGCGCGTGCGCGTGTACCACGGGTTCGGTGATTCCGATTTGGTCTGGAAGGGAAAGACGGAGCATGTGACGCGGGAGACGGTTTGGAAAACAAATTGGCTTAAGGAGGTATTCAACTGATGAAAACGGGAACGGGATGGACGCGGGTGGCGCTTTGCGCCGGATTGGCGGCGGCGATGGTGGGATGGGCCTCAGAGTCGGATGCGCAAGAGGCGAAGCCGCGCATGAAGCTCGGGGCCTACTACTTTGCGGGCTGGGCTGGCAAGTGCCCCTACGACGACGGCTCGGTGTCGAACGCGTGGGCCAAAGGAATGCCGACGCACTACACCAAGAAGCTGGCTACCGAGTACGCCGGGCGCACGCCGGTCTGGGGCTGGCGCGACGACACGCCCGAACTGATGGAACGTCAGATCGATCTTGCGGCGGACAATGGCGTGGCGTATTTTTCGTTCTGCTGGTACTGGCATGACAATAAGAAGCCGATCAACGTGAAGGAGATTGAAGCCGATCCGAAGCATCTGCCGATGAGCCTGTTCATGAAGGCGAAGAACAACAGCAAGATGGAGTTCTCGCTGCTGGTGGCGAATCACGGCGGCTTTGAAATCGTGGGGCTCGATGCCTGGAAGCAGGCGGCGGACTACTGGATCACGCTGTTTAAGCATCCGCGTTATTTGCGCATTGAGGGCAAGCCCGTGCTGGTCATCTTCTCGCCTGCAGGAGCGAACAAAGAGGGGTTGGCCTATCTGCAGGAAGCGGCGCGTAAGGCAGGCTTCCCCGGCGTGGCGGTCGCGGCTTGCGGAAGCGCCAGTCCGGAGAACGGGTTCGCGCTGAAGACGCAGTATAACGTGACGCCCAAAGGCTCTTGGGCCAGCAAGAAGTCCGAGAAGCACACCTATCAGGAAATTGTGGACGCCGACGTTCAGGCGTGGCAGGCCGTACCCGGGCAGGCCTTCATTCCGGTCGCGACGCAAGGTTGGGACCGTCGCCCGTGGGAGGCCCCGAACGGCGAGGGGTTCGGTCCGAACGGTGTGTCAGTCTCGTGGTATTTTGAGAAGGCTACGCCCGAACAGTTCGGCGGGCTGCTGGAGCGCATGGCGCAGTGGCTGGAGGCGAATCCGGCGGCGGCGACCAAGGATCGTCTGGCGATTATTTACGCATGGAACGAGATCGGCGAGGGCGGCTGGCTGGTGCCATGCAAGGACGATCCGGACGGCGCTTACCTCAAGGCGATCAGGCGCGCTGTCTTCGGCAAGTGAGTTCGGTCTTTCTTCTTCGTGAGGTGCCGTTATGCGGTTTTTGCTAGGAGTGCTGGGGTGTGCTTGCGCCTGCGGGACGATGGCCGCGCAGGTGGAAGTGACTTGTACGTATACCGACGGGCGCGTGGAGAAGCGCCCGATGCCGCTCACGCAGGAGGCGAATGTACAGAAGTTCCGGTGGAAGGCGGGTGATCTCCCCGCCGCCCTCAAGAGCGTCTCCGTTCTTCCTGATTTTGCAATTGCCACGACAAACGAGGCTGGGTATTTCGTGATGCCCAATGGCGAGATCGGCACTTTCCATGAGCGAAACGGGGAGCGGACCGCAAGGAACTACATGCCGATGCCGGTGTTCGGCATGAAGAACCCTCGGGCTACGTTTGTTGCGATTGTCACCGGCCTGCCGTACTCCTATACGCTTGTGACGCGGGCCAAGGAGGGCGTGTATACAATTTTTCCACGCTTCGAGTTGGACGGGCGGCCAGCGACTGACGATATCGCAATCGATTATCACCTGTTGAGCGGGGACCAAGCCGACTATTCCAGCATGGCGCTGGTCTACCGGAAATATCAGTTAGATCGCAAGGCTTGTGTGCCGTTGAAAGAGCGGATCAAAAGTCGGCCCGAATTGGCCTATGCGGCAAAGAGTCTTGAGATCCGTATCCGTCAGGGATGGAAGCCGATGCCGACGCCCGTCGAGCAACAG
>JBBRJN010000058.1:0-10474 GCA_038219365.1 Kiritimatiellia bacterium
GCCTTGGCCTCAGCCAGCAGCTTGCCGATATACTGGTCGAAATGGAACGACACGGTCTCCCGGCAGAATTTGTCGCACTCCAAGCCGGAGGCCTCACTGGGCGCGGGGGCGTTGCGTTTGCCCGTACCGCGGTAACCGACGCGCAGCACCGTCCAGGCGCCCAAAGGCGCCGTCCACGCCACGTTGCCCTGCGCGTCACGCTGGCTTGTTATGTCTCTGACCCTCTCCGGTGCGATAGACTCTCCGACCCCGTCCGGCAACTCAGGCTCAAACACCATGGTCCGGCCCTCTTCGCCAACCTGTGCCTTGTGCGCCGTGATCACCGGCGTGCCGCCCCACGCCACACGCTTGAGATTGATTGTGGCAGGCCCGTCCCAAACGAGCCGGAAAAAGCGCGCCCGCGTCGCGGGAAGCGCGTGCGGCACGCCGTCCTCCGCGCAGTTGTAGACGCTGACGAAGGTCGCGAGCTGGACCACCTTGCGGAAGTGCTGCCCGTCGTCGCCCGCCCAAACAGCCGGACGCTGTGCGTCGGGTTCGATGCACGCCCGGTCGCTCATGAGCAGCACAGACCGGCAAATGACCGCTTCGGGGAACTCGAACTGAATCCATCCCGTCTGATTCGAGGCCACGGAGCGGGTGACCACCGCGTCCTTGGCTTTCTTAGCCTCAGCTTCGCTTTGGTTCAAGAGTTCCATGTCCAACGTGCCTGTTAAACTGCTCGTCACTTTAGGCATGGGCAGCTCCGACAAGGCCAGGCAGGCCAGCGGCGTGGGGAAGGCCAGCACCGCGATGTCGCGGTAATAGGAGCCGCCCTTTTCCGGCCACGACGGCGGGGCCGCTAACGTCATTGTTCCTCCGTTCGTCACCGACTGGCGCTCGCAAACCACATGGAACATGGCCCTGTCCGGGGTGATCCACGGGCCGCCTGCCGTGGTCCAGCCCGCGCAGTCCTGCGCGGTGAAGGCCAGCCCGAGCCGACCGCACTCCGCCAGCGCGTGGCGCACCATCCCGTACCACGCAGGGCTGAGACAGGGCACCTTGGGATTCGGAACCGGCGGATAATTGCCGACCGTGAACATGTGGACGCCGCCCAGGCCGATGCGCTTCATCGCCTCAAGTTCAGCCGTGATCCCCTCCTGGCTGATGTTGCCGTCGGCCCAGTGCCACCACGTCTGCGGCTTGGCCGCTTCCGGCGGCACTGCGAAGCCTGTTTCGAGGCTATCCGCCTTTGCGGAGACAGGTGCCAGGCTCACGACCGCCAGCAGCCACGACGTGAGGCTTTGGACAAAAATCCTGCTCCATTTTACATTCACGCTACATCCCGCTTGTATCGCTCTCACGTGTGGCTAGCAAGCAACGAGTGAACTCCGGCATTTATAGAAATCCAGTTCAAGGAACAGTAGCATGAGTAGACGTCAATGTCCAGTTCCGCCAAAGTCCGGATGCGGAGGCGGGCCAAGGAGTGTCTGGGTGAAAAGTGCGGCGGCGAAACCCGCGGCGTAAAGCGAGTCACGCTCAACGGGGAACGGGGAACGGCTCCTTTACCAGGCGACACACAGACGCCCGGTGACATGGGTGACTTGGTAGCAGGCACCAAATGCGGAGGGGCCTTTCTGGAAAGGGACGCGGCCTTTGAGCCAGGGGTACGAGGAGTTGAGGTAGGTCCGTATGTTATCCCCACGCGCCTCGGTTCCGGGATAAAAAAGCACCGTGGCGTCCGCAAGGCCATCCACCTCGAGACGCCGAACAACGCCCTTCTCGTTCGAATGGCATTCGTTGAGGCCCACGCGTCCGTCACCTGGTTGCGTGACGAAGACACGGCACTCGCGGTGCCAGCCGCGCGGCAGGAAGTAGGTCGAGCATCCCTTTTCCAGCAAGGTTTCGTAGCCGAGCAGCAGCGGCGCACCCTGCGGAAAGCTGAAGCGCTGCTTGACTGTGGTGTCGGGCGTGTAGCCAGAGAGATAGAAGCCGTTGTTGCTGCGTGCGACGCAGGTCACCGGGCTCTTTACGGAGGGGCGCAGGCGGTCCTGCAGGAACGTGTAGCCAAACTCGTTCAGCGCATAGCGCATCAGCAGCGGGCCGTTGAAGAACTCTTCGGGATTATCAGGTGTGAGCAAGCGTCCGCCGGTATAACGGTTGGAATGTGTGGCACGGAAGTAGAGCACCTTGCCGCCCTTCCACTCGGGTCGACTGCGGGCCACCAGCACGTCGCGCACCTGAGTGTCCTGCTTCATCGTGGCGAGCACTTTCGTGGCGGGGTCGGCGCGGTCCTTCACGACCGACTCCACGCCGCCGCCGTTCACGAGCGCGACATGGCGGATCTTGGCAGGGTTCTGGACCTTCGCAAAGGAGTCCCCGGTCACGAGGTCGGCGAGGTCGAAGACGCCTTCGAGCGGCTCCGCCTTGGCGAGGTTGGCAAGTTCGAGAAAAGCGGTGCCCGCGTGGGTGATCGGGCCGTAGACGAGGAGCTGGCCGCCCTCTTGCACGAAACGGATGAGCCGCGCTTCAACCTTCGACTCCGCCTCTGGAGCGATCGTAATGAGCACGCAGCCGCGGTAGAGGTCCGGCTTCTTTTCGAGCGAGGCCAGAAAGCCGGTGGTGGAGACGACCGTGTTGAGCGGGAAGCCGGTGTTGATGGCTTGGCGAATGACCCAGTCGCCGCTGAAGATCTCGCCGAGGCGCTCCTGGCTCTTATAGGCCCAGTCGTGGTACTCGTCGAACGGGTAGACCCAGACGAAGGGCCCCGGCGCGTCGGGTGCGTCGGCGCGCCCTTCGAGAATACGCGGGATGACCTCGTTCGGAACTTGTGCGGGCATGTTGCCGAACGAATCGTCAATGGTGAGAATGTTCAGGTAGGAAGGGAGCATGACCTCGCCGCTGTGGTTGACACGGGCGCAGGCCATGGGCAGGTAGATGTCGTGCGGCTCGCGCCCGTAGCGGTCGAGCCAAGGGCTGTTAACCCACCAGGGGTCATGTGTGTAGAAGCGGAAGATGTAGTCCTCGTCCGGCAGTTCCGCCATGCGCGAGAGGTAGCCGACCAACTCGAGACCGAAATCGCCGTCGAGCGCGGCCCAAGGGGAGTTGGGCGGGGGCAGGAGGTTGAAGCCGCCGCGGTAGATCTCGCGCAGGTCCACACCGTCCTTTGCGAGGTCGATGCCGGTGGCGAGGTTGGTGCCGCGCGTCTCGATGCGGAAAGAGGGGCACTCCTTGCGGAAGAGCTTCCAGAAGGCGGTGATCTTTTCGCGCGTCTCAAAAAGCTTGGGGGCGTTGAACGCCTTGCCGGTGAAGATCGCGCCGGTGGAGGCCCACGTTTCGAGGCCGAAGCCGAGGCCGTTCGAGAACCAGATGTAGTCGTAGCCCATGTCCGTCAGGAAACGCTGGGACTGCCGACCGAAGAAGGTGCCGAACGGGGTGCCCTCGGGGATGCCCTCAGGGAAGCCTGCGTACGTGGAGTCGTCCTTGTGCAGCACGGCGTAGCAGCAAACGAAGCTCTTGTGGCCCATGGTGGCGGCCATGCAGATCTCGGGGTGCTTGGTGTACTTGAACGCCGACTTGGCAAACTCGGGTCCGGGATCGAAGGTGGCTCCCACGCGGATGGGCTTGCCCGTGATGCGCCGGCCCTCCTCTTTGAGGCACTGCACGATGAAACGCAGATCGCCCAGCGTGTATGCGGGCGGGTTGGGCATATAAAGGAAGGCGCGGTCGTGGATCGAGAGAGGGGCGTCCGGCTCCGAGCCGACCGGGCGTCCAGAGTTGGGGTTGCCGATGTACATGGCCCATTCGAGGCGCTGCTGCGGGTCGCCTGTGTAGTCGAGGATCTCCGAGCCGTCGGCCGTCCACATCATGACCGAGACCTGGTCGGCAAGCCGGGTGAGGGGTGCCCACTGGGTGAAGGCCTCGCGGCAGACTCCGCGGATGTAGTCGGGATCGTTCTTCTTGAAGGGCTTGAGGCTCATCTCGAGGGTCACGTTCTTGAGGCGTTTGCCCTTGATGAAGTTCGCGTCCTCCAGCCCGATGCGTGGGTCTTGAGGAATTTGCGCGATTGCCGCGAGCAGGGGCAGGGCTGTAAGAATGGTCAGAAGTTTCATGGGACCTCTATTTTATGTCAAACGGATGGACCGTGGTCGTGATTTCGATTCAAACGCATCATACAAAGACAGCCTGCACGAAGCAAGCGGACGAATAAAAAAATGGTGTTCGCCGTTTACAAGGCCGGGGTGCTTTGGGTAAACTAACCACGTTACGATAAAGCACGTAAACTGGTTTTAGCGCCCACATCGGTGCGCTTATTGAAAGGACGTTTCTGATGAAAAAAACGGGTATTGCGGCCAATGTGTTGGCTGGTGTGATGGTTGCCGGCCTGGGTGCCGGGCTGATGGGTGTCACGGCGGGCTGTTCGACGGCGGGCTGTCCCTGCAAAGCGAAAAAGGAGACGGTTCAGATGAAGAATGAGGATTTTTATAAAGAGGGCAAGTTCGACAGCGCGAAGGCCAAGCAGGCCTATTTCGATTTGATGAAGAAATTCAGTGTTCCGGTCTATGCCGAGTTGGCGAAGGCGGATGGCCCGTTCTGGGCAGTGGATTTCGGCAAGGGCGATTTCACCTCGTACGGCATGGCCGGCGTTTTCTGGTGTAACGAGGCAGCCGAGGGCTATTTCGGGCACGAGATCTATCTGTTACCGAATCAGAGCATTCCCGAGCACCGCCATTTGCCGACCACGGACAAGGCCGGAAACAAGATCCGCTGCAAGATGGAGAGCTGGCAGGTCCGCTACGGCTCTGTATACGGCTTCAGCGAAGTCGGCGAGCCTAACCTCGACAAGTATCCGGAGGCCAAGGCCCATCTCGCTAAGCTACAGATCCCTTACCTCAAGTGCGTGCATGTCGAAAAGTGGGAGGCGGACGGATCGGTGCACAAGCTGCCGAAAGAGGAAACCTGGCACTTCATGATGGGCGGCAAGGATGGCGCGATCGTGAGCGAATACGCAACCTTCCATGACGGCGCGGGGCTGCGCTTCTCGGTGCCGGGCGTGTCGTTGTAAGACATTATTTCATAACAGGCAACCGCGTCCGGTGCGGAACCGGACGCGTATGTTTAATAAGGGGAGAAGCTATCATGACGTATCATCACACGGGTATTCCTGTTTTCGAGAAGATGGAAGGGATGATGTTTGTAGAGCCGTTCAAGGTCTGGGTGACGGACGCGGGCGCGAGTCCTTACAAAGTCGAGTGGCTCTATTTTGAGCCGGACAGCCCGATGGCTGCGGCGATCCAGGATGAGACGCACGTGGCCTACATTGTCGAGAACATCGTGGAGGCCGTGAAGGGCAAGAGCATCCTGTGGCCGGTCTGCGAGCCGATGCCGGGACTGAAGATCGCCTTTATTTACGATCAGGGCATGCCGGTCGAGCTGATGCAGGTGGGCTGATCGTCAAGGAGGAGCTAGGCGTGAGTTAGGAGTGCGCAGTGGGCAGTGAGGAGTTGTAAGACCCTGCTCCCTGTAACTTGTAACCTGAACCCTGCTCCCCGAACCCTGGAACTTGAAACCCTAAAAGGAATTTTATCATGCCGATGAAGAAGTTTATTAACGACCCCGCGAACCTGACCAAAGAGTTGCTGGAAGGTCTCGCGCTGTGCTACAGCAGCAAAGTCAAGATCGTGAACGAGAAGACCGTGGTGCGCACAACGCCGAAGGATCAGAGCAAGGTCGCCATCATCTCGCTAGGCGGCGCTGGGCACGAGCCGGCGATTAGCGGATTTGTGGGCGAAGGCATGCTCGACGCTAGCGTGGTCGGCGACATTTTCGCCGCTCCGGGCGCACCGAAAGTGCTGGAAACGCTGCGCATGTTCAAGCGCGAGGCCGGCATCCTGCTGGTGACGCTGAACCACGCGGGCGACCGCATGAGCGCGAGCAAGGCGCTGCGCGACGCGCAGAAAGAGGGCATCAAGGTTGTCGAGATCGTCACGCACGAAGACATCAGCGCGGGCGTCGACACGCCGATCGATGATAAGCGCGGCCTGGCCGGTTGCGTTCCGCTGTACAAGGTGGTCGGCGCAGCGGCGGAAGCCGGTAAGAGCCTGGAGGAGATCGTCGAGATCGGCGAGCGCTTTAACGGTCAAATGGCGACGCTGGCCGTGGCCATGACCGGTTGCACGCACCCGCAGAACGGCGGAGTGATCGCGGTGCTGCCGGATGACGAGATGGAGATCGGCATGGGGCAGCATGGCGAAGCCGGCGGCGGCCGTACCAAGATCCTCAGCGCGGACGAGACCGCGGCACGCATGATCGAGCCGCTCGTCCAGGCGACCGGCTTGAAGGCGGGCGACACCGCGCTGCTGATCATCAACGGCGTTGGCGCGACAACCCTGATGGAGATGTTGATCGTCTACCGCAAGGCCGCCCAGCTCTTGACCGCGAAGGGTGTCCATGTGACCCCCGGCGCGTGCGGCGAGTATCTGACGGTGCAGGAGATGGCCGGTTTCCAAATGATCCTGTGCAAGCTGTGCGCAGATCATGTCGAGCTGCTCAAGGCCAAGGCCCGCACCCCGTACTGGAACGCGTAGGAGGAAAGCGGCTCCGAGGGAATCGAAGGAATCGATTGAGGTCGATTCGTTCGATTCCCTCGTTTCTTTCGAAATAAGGACACCATCATGCTTTCCCTTTCTCAATTTAAGACAATGATCGCTAAGGCGGGCAGCGACATTCGTGCGGAGGAGAAGACCTATTCCGAATTGGACGCCGCGGCGGGCGGCGACGGCGACCACGGGACCGCGATCGTGACGGCCTTCAACGCGATGCAGAAGGCGGACGGCGCGGACTTCAAGGGATACATCAAGGCCCTGACCGACGCGCTCCAGAACGAGGCCTGCGGCTCGACCAGTACGCTGTTCGGCGCGTGGCTGCAGGGCATGAGCGACGCGGCACCTGAAGGCGCTTGTGAGCTCGATGCGGCCGCGCTGGCCGCCATGTTCAAGGGCGGACTTGAAGAGATCGGGTTCACGACCAAGGCCCGCGTGGGCGACAAGACGCTGATGGACACGCTGATTCCCGCGACCGACGCTTTGGTGGCTGCGCAGGGCGAGGGCCTTGCCGCCATGTTTCAGAAGGCGGCCGCCGCCGCCGCGAAGGGCTCGGAGGCCACCTGCGCGATGCGAGCCAAATTCGGCCGCGCCAAGAACCTCGGCGAACGCTCGATCGGACCGCGCGATGCGGGCTCCGCGTCAATGGCGTGTATTTTCGAGGCATTTACAAAAACGGTGAAGTGAAGACGAAGGAATCGACGGAATCGAAAGATTCGAGATGCCGATTCCATCGCAAAGGAAAACGATCATGGCTGATTTAGACGATATCCGCGACGGCAGAAACTATGGCGTCGGCATGGAGCAGAAGAACGAGGGGTTCTTTCTCAAAGGCTCAAACAATCTCGACTGGGGCATGAAGGACCGCCTCAGCCGCATCTTCAACCCCGCGACCGGCAAGAGCGTGATGCTAGCGTTCGACCACGGCTTTATCATGGGGCCGACCTCGGGCGTCGAGCGCATCGACCTGACGATTGTGCCGCTGATCGAGTATGCCGATTGTCTGATGTGCGCACGCGGCGTGCTGCGGTCGCTGGTGCCGCCGACCAGCCGTAAGCCGATCTGCCTGCGGGCTGATGCGGGCACATCGATCCTGACCGAGCTCAACAACAACGTCATCATCGATATCCAGGATGCCGTCAAGTTGAACGCCTCGGCGATCGCGGTGATGGTCGCCATCGGGGACCTACAGTACGAAGCGCAGACCGTGGCGAACCTCTACAACGCAGTGGACGCCGGCCAGTCGGTCGGCATCCCGGTGATGGGTGTGACGGCGGTGGGCAAAGACATGGTGCGCGACGCGCGCTACTTCGGCTTGGCCGCGCGCATCTGCGCAGAGAACGGCGCGAACATCGTCAAGACCTACTACACCGAAGGGTTTGAGAAGGTTGTGGCGTGCTGCCCGGTGCCGATCGTGATCGCTGGCGGCAAAAAGCTGCCGGAGCTGGAGGCGCTGGAGTTGGCCTACAACGCCATTCAGAGCGGTGCGGCGGGAGTGGACATGGGACGCAACGTCTTCCAGTCCGACAAGCCCACGGCCATGATCCAGGCGGTCTCGGCGGTCGTCCACAAGAACATGCTGCCGAAAGACGCCTTCCAGATGTTCAACGACCTGTAGGGCGAGTGGACATCTGCAAACTCTCGTTGCCTAAACATTGAAGACAATATATTAGCTCTATAGTTGCTTTATAACAAGTAAAGGGCTATATTAGAACGCTATGGATATTTTGGAAGGAGCCTTGCCGGAGTCGTGTGCGGTGGATTTGGGCGCTAAAGCCAAGGCGTTGCGGCTGACTGCCGGCTGGAAGCGGACGACGCTGGCGGAGCGGGCGGGCGTCACCGAGGCGTCGCTGAAACGGTTTGAGCGGACGGGGCAGGCCTCGCTGGAACTCGTCTTGCGCGTCGCCTTCGCGTTGGGGCGGCTGACGGAGTTCGAAGGGCTGTTGGAGCCGCCTCCTGCAAGGAGCCTTGACGAGCTAGAGCGGCGGCTGGAGCGTCCCCTGCCGAAACGGGGGGTGCGATGAAACGGCTACAGGTGCGGTATCACATGGAGCCGGGGCAAGCGCTGGCCGTGGGCGAACTGGCGGAAGACCGCGGTCGTTTTTTTTTCGAGTTCGATGAGCAGTTTATGACGCACGGATTTCCGCTCTCGCCTTTCAAATTGCCCGTGGTGCCGGGGTTACAGACCTTTCAGCGGTTGCCGGGCGTGTTCGATGATGCGCTGCCGGATGGCTGGGGACGTCTGCTGATGGATCGATTTCTCCGTCAGCAGGGGACTACATCCGCTTCTTTCACTGAATTGGATCGGTTGGCGTGGATGGGTGAGCACGCTATGGGTGCGCTCACTTTCCATCCTCCGTCGCAGGTGTTGGCTGAGGCGGCGGACGGGTTCAGTCTGGGACGTTTGGCGCGGACTTTCGCGTGCCTTGCTTCGACTATCAGGACATTCACAAGGTGGTGCGTCTGCTGACGGGAAATCAGACGGAGGTGCGGCGGGTTTTTCGGCTGATGGTGTTCAACGTGTTGGCACACAACCGGGATGACCATGTGAAGAATTTTGCTTTTCTGTACAGACCGGGCCAGGGCTGGCTATTGGCGCCGGGCTTCGATCTGACGTACGCGGAGGGGCCGGGAGGCGAACATACGACAACCGTTTGCGGGGAGGGCTGTTCGCCGGGCAACGAACACTTCAGCCGTGTTGCGGAGGGAGCGGGGCTCAATGCGGACGGCGCTGAGCGGATTGTGCAAGAGGTGCGTGATGCTATCAGTAAATGGCCTTCGTTTGCGCGGGAGTGTGGGGTGCGGAAGGTGCCTCGGGAGCGGATTTCGAAGGCGATTATGAGATAATTCGGGGTTTCTTCGGCACAACGTGCGCGGTCCAACATGAAGAAACTGTTGATAATGATACTGCCAAACCTCAGATCGCGTTCGGCCTGTCTTTCTGTCCCGTGTCGAAAGCGGCAAGTTGGCGCACCTGCGGCTCGGCGACCGTCTTGGTCGCGCGGAAACGCACCCGGCCGACCTCAATACGCTCGAAGGTCTGGATGCGTTTATGGCCGATGGACGTGCCCTCGCAAAGCTTGACCCATGCGCCGCCCGGCACAAGACCTTCGACCTCATAGGCGCGGACGCGCTCGCCGCGGGAGATGTCTTCCATGATCGCGATCTGGTTGACGGCCTGCGGTTTTGAAAGGGCGAGTTCCACCGTTGTTCCCGTGCCGGCGGTCATCGCAAGGGGAGCGAGGAAACGCCGCTTGATCTCTTTGCCGAACTCGGCATAGCGCTGCATATCCGCTTCTGGCACCAGTCCGTCGGGGCCGGGGTTGGCGTTGAGCAACAGGTTGCAGTTGCGGCCGACCGAGTTCAGGTACATCTGGACGAGTTGCTCCACACGGTAGAGCTTCTGCTCGCCGCCGGGTGCCCAGAACCAGTCGTGGTTGCGGACCGGCACGTCGCACTCGCCGGGCACCCACAGCGTGCCGTCCGGATTGCCGCCGACCGTCTTCTCGACGGTGCCTCCCTCGCTGGTGCCGGCGTTGGCCGTGCTCCAGCAGGGATAGGGGGCCACGCCACGCTCATTGCCGACCCAGCGGATCAGGTTCGGGGTACCCGCCGGGCCCTGAAAGACGATGGCCTGCGGCTGATGCTGCTTGAGGATGGGGACGAGCGCGGGGCCGCCTTGGCTGGAAGGGATCGCTCCGCCGTCGAACCAGATTTCAAAGAGGTCGCCATAACGCGTCCAGAGCTCCGTCATCATCTGTTCGCAGGTGTGCACATAGCGGGCCTGAGCCTCGGCGTCGCCGCCCTTGCCGCGGTTCACGAGGCCGGGGTTGTCCACGCCGAGAAATCCGTTGGCCGAAACCGAGGCGTAGAGTCCGGGCCGGATGCCGTGCTTA
>JBBRJN010000059.1:0-10391 GCA_038219365.1 Kiritimatiellia bacterium
TTGGCGGTGGGCGATAAAATCAGCATCGGCAGCTGCGTGTTGTGCGTCGAGCAGGAGCGTGGCGGTGACGGCAAAACGTTTTCGGAAGTGCTGATCTTGTCGGGCAAGGGGCGAGGGCAGAAGAAAAAACTGGTGCCGCCAGTCTTCACCATCGGCTCCGATCCCACCTCATCCCTTGTGTTTTTGGACATGCTGGTTTCGCGGCACCACGCGGAGATCGCCATCAAGGAGGACGCGAGCTGCTGGCTCCGCGATCTGGGCAGCAAGAACGGGACCTCCGTCAACGGAATGCCGCTGCGGGATGACAAAGAGCGCCTGCTCAAGGACGGAGACCGCATGGCCTTCTCCCATTTCGAGATCGAGTTCCACGACGGCGCGGTGAAGCGCTCCAATAAACAGGCGTGGCTTCGGATCGGCGTTCTCGCGGCCACGCTCGTGGCGGGGCTGAGCCTGTATTGGGTCTATCAGCACCTGCGCCCCTCGGCGGAGTCGTTTATCAAGGAGGCGCGGAAGTTGGCGGCAAAGGAGCAGTTCAGTGCGGCGGCCGCTGAGGTCGACAAGGCCGCGAATGCGCGCCACGCCGCCTCGAACCAGGTGACGATCGAGGAGCTGCGCCGCCTGTTGAGCGTCTGGGCGAACACCATCACGCTCTGGCAGCGCTCGCAACAGGCGCTGGAGACGGGTAAGTGGACTCAGGTGTCACGTGACCTCGGCTTGTTGCAGGCCAGCAAGAAGGGAGCGTGGGAGTGGAGCGACAAGGCCTCGGTTGAAAAGGAGCGCGCAGGCCAAGCCAAGCTGATACTGGATGCCTTGCTGCGGGCCGACGCTTCGATCGGGCGTGAAGACCTCGGGTTTGATGAGCTCAAAGCGGACCATGCCAGCGTGGAAAAGGCGTTGGCGGAACTGAGGGAGAAGGCTCCTCCCTTTCTTGGCTTGCTTAAGACCGAACTTGAGAAGATGGAAGCGCGGCAGGCTTCGCTGCTGGGCGAGAGTCTCAAACTGGAGCAGGCGCTGGATCAGCTCAAGGAAGAGTTGCCGCCCTTCCCTGAAATAATCCAGATGATCGACCAGGCGTGCAAGAGTAAGGAAAGTGCCCTCAAGCGCCGGGCGCTTGTGCTGAAACAACCGGTCAGCGACTTGGCACAAAGCTATGTCACGCTGACGGAGTCGATCCGTCTGGTGCGCGAGATGGAGTTTCTCAAGGCGCTCTCATGCGACTTGCGGCTGCCCACTGCGGACGCGTGCTCGCTCGATCCACGCGTTTCCCAGGCCCGTCAGGCACTTGAGCGGAATGGCTCGACCATCAGGGTCAAGGCAGGACAGCTTCTGGTGCTCTTCGGTGAAGTCGAGAAACGGATCGGCCGCGAAGGCGATTATCCCGAGGCCTTTCGTCTTCTCGGAGACCCTGATTTGGTGCTGCGCATGTTCGCGTGCGACACGTTGGAGAAACCGCTGCCCAAGCGTAGCCGCAAAGATCCCGTCGGCGCGTATGACCAGCTTTTGGGGGTTGAGGAGTTTTACACCTACCTGAGCGCTTACCCCGACCCGGTCGATGCCGGGATGGTCGCGGACCTGCCATTCGTGTCCGCCCTGAGCCAAGCCCGCGAGGTGGTTCAAAAGGTTGAAACCTTTCTGAATTTCATGCGCCAGCCGGAAAACCAGGGGCTGGCCGACAGCAAGATTAACCAGCAGATCCAGCGCCTCGATACCGTTCTGTCCCGGCGTGACAACCTTGTCAAGGTGATGATCACCAAGGCAGAGTCGGATGCCGGGCGCGGCGGGCTGATCGCCGGCGGCATTGTCGCACGTCTCGCCACGGAGCCGGGACAGGCGTTGATTCACGCTAAGCGACCCGAGGAGTGGCTGGCGACCGAATTGAAACGTTTGCGCACGGCGTTGCTGCGCCTGAACGACGAATACACCATGGCCGCCCCCACGCGGCAGATCGAGATCCGCAATGAGATCTTGAAAACCGGGCTGCCCGGAGATCCCTTGGTGCGCCGGATGTGGGCCTTCCGTGACGCCGCTTCCAACGCTGTCGCTCCCAGCACTGCCGCCCCTGCGCGGTAAGCGCGTTTTCCGCGTCGCGACAGGAAGCTGGCGTTTTCCAACGTTTTTCTTATCCGTCATCGTCGATTTGTGCTTAAATAATGCCGTTTTTTTGTACCCACGTTTAGGAGTTGTAGAGCATGTCGCACACGGTTGATTCTCAAGATATGGGCCTGGAGTCCTTGCCTCGCTTGGTTGACGAACTCGGTATCACCCCGCGCCAGATCACTGCGGTCGCCCGCCTGTTGGCCGAAGGCAACACGATCCCTTTTATCGCGCGCTACCGCAAAGAGGTTCACGGCGATCTCGATGAAGTTCAGATTTCGAAAATCCAGGAGCGCCTGAGCTATTACAAAGAGCTCGAAGACCGGCGCTCGACGATTCTGAACTCCATCGAAGAGCAGGGAAAGATGACCGATGAGCTGAAGGCGAAAATCCTGTCCTGCACCACGAAAACGACCTTGGAAGACCTCTATCTGCCCTTCAAGCCCAAGCGCCGCACCCGGGCGATGATCGCCCGCGAAAAGGGGCTTGAGCCCTTGGCAGCAGCCATCTTGGCGCAAGGCTCGGCGCAGCCCGAAGCCGAGGCCGCCGCGTTTGTCAGCGAGGAGAAGGGCGTGGCCGATGTGGCAGCCGCTTTGGCCGGAGCGCGGGATATCGTGGCGGAGACGATTTCGGAAAACGCGGATGTGCGCGGCCTGGTGCGCCAAGCCTTCGCGACGGAGGGCATGGTGATCTCCGAAGTGGTCGATCCCAAGCCAGCCGAGCCCACTAAATTCGAGCAGTATTACGATTTCAAAGAGAAGATCTCCGTGATTCCCTCGCACCGGTTCCTCGCGATCCGGCGCGGTCAGACCGAGGGCGTGCTGCGCGTGCGGCTGGCCTACGAGCCCGAGCCGCTGCTGAGAAGGATCGCCGAGATCCATAAGGTCAACGAGCGGTCGCCGTTCGCGCCGCACCTGCGCGAGGCGATCGAGGACGGCTACAAGCGTCTGCTGGCGCCCAGCGTGGAGATCGACGTGACCGTTGAAACGAAGATGAAATCGGATCGCGCCGCAGTGGAAATTTTCGCGCAGAATCTGCGCAACCTGCTGCTGCAGGCCCCGCTGGGCGAGCAGAAGATCATCGGCATCGATCCCGGCTTGCGGTCAGGTTGCAAATGCGTGGCGCTGGACGCGACCGGCAAGTTTCTCGAGACCTGCACCATCTACCCGTCTCAGGGTGAGCGCAAAGAGATCGAGGCGAAGGTCGATATTTGCAAGTTGGTTTCCAAACACCGGCCCCACGCCATCGCGGTTGGGAACGGCACCGGCGGGCGCGAGACCGAAACGTTTATCAGGAACGTGCTCAAAGAGGCGAATGTCAAAGACGTCATGGTGCTCCCGGTAAACGAGTCGGGCGCGTCGGTCTACAGCGCCTCCGAAGTGGCGCGCGAGGAGTTCCCGGATCTCGACCTGACGATCCGCGGCGCGATCTCCATCGGCCGGCGTCTGCAAGATCCGCTGGCCGAACTGGTCAAGATCGACCCCAAAGCCATCGGCGTCGGCCAGTATCAGCATGATGTGCACCAGCCCCTGCTTATGGACAAACTCGACGAGGTGGTGGTGAGTTGCGTGAACCATGTGGGCGTGGAGCTGAACACCGCCAGCGCGCCCCTCTTGACGCGCGTGTCGGGCATCGGCGCGACAATGGCCAAAAAGATCGTCACCTACCGCAACGAGAACGGCGCGTTCACCAGTCGCAAGCAGCTGTCCAAAGTGCCGGGCCTCGGGCCGAAAACCTATGAGCAGGCCGCTGGCTTCTTGCGCATCCGCGGCGGGCAGGACCCGCTCGACGCCTCCGCCGTGCACCCCGAGCGCTATGCCTTGGTCGGCCAGATGGCGACGGATCTCGGCGTGGCGTTGGCCCAGCTGATCGGCACCAGCGACCTGGTTGACAAGATCCCGCTTGCCAAGTACGTCTCCGCCTCGGTCGGCGAGCCCACGCTGCGCGATATCATTGCCGAGCTCAAGAAGCCCGGGCGCGACCCGCGCGCGTCCTTTGAGAAGCCGGCGTTCCGCGACGACGTGACGGAAATCGATCACGTCCGCGAGGGCATGGTTCTGGAGGGCGTTGTGACCAATGTGACCGCCTTCGGTGCCTTCGTGGACATCGGCGTCCATCAGGATGGCCTGGTGCATGTGTCTGAGCTGTCCGACCGCTATATCCGCGATCCTGCCGAAGCGGTCAAGACCGGCGACCGGTTGAAGGTGCGCGTGCTGAGCGTGGACAAAGCCCGCCGGCGCATCGCGCTGAGCGCGAAGTCGCCCACCGCCGCCGCAGCAGCAACAGGGGCGCACCCGGCCTCTGGCGCGAACCACGCGCCGCGTCCGGACAGCAACCGCCCGCCATCGGGTGGCGGACAGCAACGCCCGCGTGACAACCGCCCGCCGCCGCGCAGCGGTTTCGCCGCGAACCCGTTTGCGGGACTCTAGCTTCTTATCATGGCGCTTGAGCAACAGAATTTATCAGACGTTCCGATTGCGGCACTGGCCACGGCGCCGGGACCCGCAGGCGTCTGTGTCGTGCGCCTCTCGGGCGAAGGCGCTTTGGCGCTGGGTGACCGCCTGGTGCCGTCTGCGCGCGTCAAGCCCTCGCAGCGCGAAGGCGGCACCTTCTTTCATGCGGCTGTCACGCACCCGCTCACGGGCGAGCGGATCGACGACGCCGTGATTCTAGTCTACCGTGGGCCGCACAGCTATACGGGCGAGGACACGGTCGAGTTTCAGGGGCATGGCGGCAGCGTGCCAGCCCGGCGTCTGTTGGCGGCAGTGCTGGCGGCGGGGGCTCGGCTCGCGGAGCCGGGCGAATTCACCAAACGCGCGTTTCTGAACGGCAGGCTGGATCTCACGCAGGCCGAGGCCGTCTGCGATCTCATTCAGTCGAAAACCGAGCGCGCCGCGCATGTCGCGCGGGCGCAGCTCGACGGCGCGCTGGGGCAGCAGGTCGGACAGCTCTACGAGCAGGTCACGGAGCTTTGCGCCGAGGTTGAGCACCTGTTGGATTTCGACGAGGGCGAGCTGCCCGATACATTCTTAACGCGGGCCGCGGCCCGGTTGGCGGTGCTGGTTGGAGATGTTGAGCAACTGGCCGACACCTGGAACGAGGGGCACCTGCTGCGTGACGGCGCGCTCGTGGTGATCAGCGGACGGCCCAATGCCGGAAAATCCTCCTTGCTCAATGCTCTGCTGGGCCGGAACCGTGCGATCGTGCATGCGGTGCCCGGAACGACGCGCGATGCGATCGAAGAGGGCTACGCGCTCAACGGCGTGCCGGTGCGCCTGGTCGACACGGCGGGCCTGCGCGAGACCGGCGATGCGGTCGAGCAGGAGGGCATCTTGCGGGCGCGTGAGCTGATCCGCCAAGCCGACCTCAATCTGCATCTGGTGGATGGGTCAGTGCCCTGGGATGACGCGGCGGCGGGCGAGATCGCCGCTTTGCCGTCGCGGCGCGTAGTGGTCGGCTTGACCAAATGCGATCTGCCGGCGGCCGGCGAATGCCGGCTACCCGCAGGGGTCATGCAGGTCAGTCTCTCGGTCAAGACCGGCGAGGGCCTAGCGGCGTTAAAGGCGGCACTGAGCGCGGCCCTGGGCGTGGAGGCGGAGCCGCATGGGGTGCCGGTGGTGTCGTTGAGGCAGGTTTCCGAGCTGCGGCAGGCGGTTGCGCAGGGCCGGGCGGCCGGGGCGGAGTTGGCCGCGGGACCTGAGAAGCTGGTGATCGCGGCCGGGCACTTGCGCGAGGCAGCCGAGGCGCTGGGCCGGATTGTGGGGCGCGTCTACTCCGACGACCTGCTGGACCGCATCTTCAGCCGCTTCTGTGTGGGAAAATGATTATTGTCCGGTATTGTGTGCAGCAATTCTAATTTTGGCTAAGAAGCGCCTCACGGCGCCACTACGAACAGGAGAACGCCAGGCGCTTCCGTTTGTAGCAACCCGTGAGGGCCTTCCCGCTGTGCCAAATTTAGAATTGCTAGTATTGTGTGGCGGAACCGCTCAGAACTCGCTACATTATTCTTACGGTTATCACTGAGTGTTCGAATGAATGGTGTGCCTTCAGCACGGAGTAGGAGACGGGTTATGGCAGACAGACAGATTGATATCGGAGTCGAGTTGGGCAAGGGCTGGAACCTTTACAAAGCCAACATGGGGCTGCTGGTCGTTGCCGGTCTGATCGGGATGGTCCTATCCGCAGTGACGTGCGGCGTTCTGGGCGGTCCGATGGGCGCGGGCCTTTTTCTGATCATCCGTCGCCTGATTCAGAACGATCCGGTCAAGCCTGAGGCAGGGGACGTGTTCAAGGGGTTCGACTACTTCCTGCAAGCCTTTGTCTGCTTTCTGATCGTGGGGGTCGCGTCGTTCCTTCTCAGCCTGGTGCTGAACCTGATTCCTTTTCTCGGGCAACTGGCGAGCATGGTGATCTCGATGTTCTCCGGTTCCGTCATGATGTGGGCGCTGATGTATGTGGTCTATCAGAAAATGACGGCCACGGATGCGCTCAAGCGGCTGCTGGACGGCGTCACCTCCGGCACGTTCGTCATGCCGCTTGTGTTTGGACTGGTCGCCTGCCTCTTGGGCGGTCTGGGCGTGATCGCCTGTTTTGTCGGCCTCATCTTCACGCTGCCGTTCTCTTACTGCTGCCTGGGGTGTGCGTACGAAACCCTGTACGGTGACGGGTCGCAGGATGCGACCGTGATCGAGCCCGAGGTGATGCCGCCGCCAGCGGATATGCGGCTGTAAGGCGTTTTCGAAGCCCGCAACCCAAAAACGCTCAACACTCAAATCGGGAAGGAAAACGGTGGGGTGTTGGGCGTTGGTGTACCGGCTTCAGCTGGCTCGTTGCGAAACACAAGCTGCCTAAAGGCGGGACACCAACGGAGTGCGCGGATGAGCGTTGTGGCCATTCTCAAGCTGCCACCATCTCTTTCCTGATTTCCGATTAAGAAAGTCTCAAGCCGAAAGAATGATTGTGATGCGTAGCTGCAATGCCCTGCGGACGTTTCGGGGAAACGTCCCTACCCGTGGCGTCCGAGTAGCGTCCCTATTCCCGGCGTGTGTGGCCGCGTCCGGTAGGGACGGCTCCCCGCGCCGTCCGCCGGTCCCCGTCTCCTCAAATGCGTAGCTGCAATGCCCTGCGGACGTTTCGGGGAAACGTCCCTACCCGTGGCGTCCGAGTAGCGTCCCGTGTTTCCGTCGTGTGTGGCCTCGTCCGGTAGGGACGGCTCCCCGAGCCGTCCGCCGGTCCAAATAAGTGCCTCTTAAGAATAAAAAAAGGAGGCTCCCGGTTAGGGGAGCCTCTCTCATAGCAGATCAGAAACGATCACTATTAGTCGACCAGGACCTTGTACTTCTTCGCGATGTACGCCCCAGCCTGACCACCTTCGACCTTGGTGTTGAACTTGGCAGACCAGGTTCCACCGACCAACTGGAAGCACTCATCAGAGCACTTCAGGTAGACGCTGTAACCATCATCCGCACCCCACACACCCGTGAACCAACCATCCCAGCTCGGCCAGTTGAAGGTCTCAACCGGGCAGGCGGCTTCTGTCGGATTGCAAACGTCGGTGCTACCATTCGTGCCCTTGGACATCATGCGCTTGCCCTTGCCAAAGCCGACGAGCTGGATATCAATGCCAGCGCCGTCAGCATGGTCGCCTTCGAGCTTCCACATGATATCGGACTCAACCGCGGTCGATTTGCCACCCTTGAGGGTCTTGTCCAGACCCTTGCCGAAAACCGTCAAACGGTTGATCGGCTGATCGACGAACCATGCCCACGACTTGTCGGACTTATCGAACAGGAACACATCGAAAGAATCGATGCAGCAATAATCCAACGTATTCGGGGTGAACGATGAGCTCGTGCTTGCGCTCAAGATCACATAGCTTCCGATCGTACGATAGGTTTCCGTGTACTGTGCGGGAACACCATCGACCACGTTCGAAGCGACATAGCTAATCGAGTAGGTCGTCACGATGTTCGTCAAACCCGCTTTGTAATTAGCTTCTGCCGGAACCGTCACAGGCGCGTTGGTTGCAATGGCACCCATCACCACGAGGTTCATATTGGTCAAGGTGGCGAAAACGTTCGTCGTCGGACCCACCACAAGCGCCTGCCTCCAAGTCGTCGTCGACACGGTGGTGCCATTGTTCGGATCGGTCGCAATCGCGACGTTACCAATCAACACGCCTTCCATCTTGAACGACGTGACATGCTTGTAGCCCTTGTCGATACCGTCAGCGGTCTTGCCAGACGCCTTGAAATCCCATACCGGGCTCAGGCAATCTTCTGTTGTACCGGGCTCACACCCACTGTCCAACACTTGTGCATATGCGCCACCCACGATCGTCATCGCGGCAGCAAACATCATCAACTTCTTCATGAGTACTCCTTTGTTGTTTCTCTTTTTGTGGTCACCCTGCGACTCCTAAACATCGCTGGTGACTCCAAAAAACGTTAGCAATTTAGCACATACGTAATGTGCTGTCAACCCGTGAAACGTAAAAAGTTTCATTTCCAGCTTGGGCACTCGCCCAGCATCTAATGGGTCCTTGCGAAACGTTTTTAATTTATCATGGTGGTGGGTGTTATGCAAGGGGCAATGCGGAATATTTAACAGGCCTAATAAACGATTTTGGTTGAGACGGTATCCGCAGATACGATATTCTTTCTTTATTGATGTTTAAATTGGAATTTTATGAACTTACCCTGTTTTGTAGCTTTTGCAGCCTTTTCTCTTTTAGGCCCGTTTTCTGTTTTCGGCCAGATCGGGCACATACTGGCCAAAACCTCCAGCAGGCTTGAGGTCGTCGGCTCAAACGTTGTTTCGGTGGGGCAAATATATAGTCACCTTCAAAAGAGCGAGACCTTTCGTCTCCGGAATATCAGCGCCGAACCCATTTCGATTGTCAGCCTGCGGCCGACCTGCCCTTGCATACGGGCCAATATAGATAAGCGGCTCATTCCTCCTGGGGAAGAAGCGTCGGTGACCTTGTGTCTTAATCCCATGAGTATTCACGGTGCTTTCAAGCGTGGACTCTGGATCGAGACCTCCGATCCCGGTCAGAAGCGATTCCAGCTCAACCTGTCCGGGGAGGTCATCCCGCTTTTCATTGGCCAGCCAACCGAACCAGTCAGCTTCCTTGCGCCCGACGTGAATGTCGTGTGGACCAGCCGTTACACCCTTGCCGCATCGACAACCGGGGTCAGCCTCGCCCCGCCCCAGATCAGCACCAACAGCAATCTGCGGATCGCCTTCACCTTCATAACCAATGCCACCGAAAAGGCGTCTTACACACTTTCCCTGATGATCTCTCCGCTTGCGCTCGGACGCGCTAAGGCGCAGATCGTGCTGCCTGTTGTGGGAGAAACCCGCATACCACCGATCCGAATCGACCTTTCTGCACGCGCCGGGCTGATCCTCTCTCCTAATCCTAACCAGATTCAGCTTCCGGAGTCCGAGGCACCCATTACACGCCGGCTGATCCTGCGGACGGACGACCCTCGGTCCCGACCGGAGGAGCTCACCTGGGAGCCGAAAGGCGACGGGGTGACGGTTCAGGCTGAAGCCACGCGGAGCGGCCCCGGCATCGTGGTGACGGTTCAGTTCACCCCTGAAGCGGTCAAACGCCTGCGTGCCTCAAAAGATGCGAAGCTGACGTTCCGCTACCCGCTCCACACGCCGGCCGAGGTCAGCGTGCTCCCCACGGAAGAAGAGCACCCCGCCGCCGCCGATAAACAGTAGCTTCCATGGCCAAGCGCCGGCCGCCTGCAATCCCAGAATTCAGACGTCCTGAGCTCGACCGGGAAATGGCGAAGATTCCCGGAAAATGACTTGGCACATTTCTGTCCGCAGATTGTGCAGATTGTGATTCGTTTGTGTTCTGATGACTTGCCCCTCTGTTCGGTGATGCGATTGAACCACACAGGCGAGGGTTCACGCAGAGACCCGAAGACGCAGAGGGGGAAAGCCCTTTTTCTCTCCTCATCTTATCTCCGGGTCTCCGGGTCTTGGCGTGGGGCAACCCGCCGGGCCATGCCGTTGGTGTACCGCCTTTAGGCGGCTTGGTTGCATCCATGCCTGATCCGCGTGAAAAAAGGCACCAACTCCTCCTTATTCGCGCTTGTCACCTTCCCTCTTTTCCGAGTAACCTGTGTCATGGATTTGATTAAAGAAACCTGCTGCCCGGTCTGCGGCGGCGGAGCGCTGAAGGACCTTTGGCAGTGCCAGGACCGGCTCACGCACCGGGGCACGTTCACGGTGTGTGCCTGCGAGGCGTGCGGCTTCCGGTTCACCAACCCCTATCC
>JBBRJN010000060.1:0-10321 GCA_038219365.1 Kiritimatiellia bacterium
GGCATCTCAATGGGGTGGACGTGGGGGTACAGTGAGACGGCGACGCATCGCAACACGCTGGCTTTCAATCATATTCACCACCTCGGCTGGGGCGTGTTGAGTGACATGGGCGGCATCTATACGCTCGGGCGTTCGGATGGGTCGGCGATCACGAACAACCACATCCACGATGTCTACTCGTACGACTACAGCGGGCGAGGTGGCTGGGGACTCTACACGGATGAAGGCAGCGCGAAGATGGTGTTTGAGAACAATCTGATCCATCACACTAAAACCGGCAACATCCACCAGCACTACGGGCAGGAAAATGTGTTCCGCAACAACATTCTGGCGTGTAGCATGGAGGGCCAGATTCAGCGTTCGCGTATCGAGGATCACACCGCCTTCTTCTTCACCAATAACATTGTCTACTGGGACAATCCGTCCGCCGCGTTCTGGCGCGGTCATGCCGGCGCAGGGGGGACCGTAAAGGATGTGGTGGTGGATCATAACACCTACTGGAATCCGCACGGCATTGCCAGCAACGCGTTCAACGGCGGCACCTGGGCAGCGTGGCAAGCCGAGGGTTTAGACGCACATTCACAGATCGCGGACCCCTTGTTCAGAAATCCGGCGAAGGGCGACTTCAGGCTGAAGCTAGGTTCACCCGCCGTGAAAGCAGGTTTCGTACCTTTTGATGTCACTCAGGCGGGGGTATACGGCACACGATCATGGCGTAAGCTGGCTGCCCGTAAAGGCTATCCGGACGTGCAGTTCGCGCCTGTTCCCGAGCGGTATGTCATCCGAAGTGTGGATGAAAATTTTGATGGGCTGCCGCTCAAAGCCGAGTTCCCCAAAGTCGCGACGCATGTTGAGAATAAAGGCGACAGCATGTCGGTCACGGATGAGACTGCGTTTTCCGGAAAACAGTCGCTCAAGGTGCAGGATGCGCCTGGCCTGACCCAGTTCTATAATCCGCACTTCACTTTTTCATGCGCATTCACCAACGCGGTGGTTGAGAACCGGTTCGCCGTGCGGATGCAGGCCGGCGCGGAATTCTTCACCGAGTGGCGCGACTATTCGGCGGGGGGTGGTCAGGCGTATGCGACCGGACTGAACCTCCTTTTCGGCGGTGGCAAGGTGACCGCCCGGACGCGTGTCAAGCAGGCGGACGGATCGTTCAAAGCTACAGAGCGGCTGATCGCGGAGATCCCGGCTGACACCTGGGCGCACGTTACGGTCACGGCGGGTGTGGGGAGTCATGCCACGGGGCAGTGGGCAGTCAAGATCGTGCGTGTGGGGCAGCCGGATATTGAAGTGACTGATCTCTATCTCTGCAATCCCGAGTGGAAAGCGATGGAGTGGCTGGGTTTTTGTTCAACCGCAAAGGCCGCTGTGGCTTATTACTTGGACGATTTTAAGTTCGAAGAAAAAAAGTGAGAGGCTGGCAGGGCGCGCTCACGGTTTGGGTTTATGGCCGCGAGCAGCAGGATCGTTTTAGTCAGGGAGTTTATTAAGTGCCACTAACGAGCAATAGGTTAAACAGCAAGTTTGATGAGGCCGCGCCAAAGCGCATTTTGTGGCGTCTTTTCCCGGCCCTAGCGATCATGGTGGTCCTGCTGATGGCTGGCGCGGGGGCGCTTCTGTACCAACAGCATCGGCAATGGGTTGCGCGGGATAGTGCGCCCGATGCTTCCGTTGTCGCCGGAGACCCCCGGATTTTGCATGAACTATCCGTCGAACGAGTGGATTTTGTGCGCCTCTTGAAATGGGGTGGAACTGCCGGAGCCGCACTGTTGGTGCTTGTGTTGGGGTTGCTCTTTAACCTTCTGCGGCGTACCGATTTAGGTATTCGAGTCCAGCACGAGGCGCTGCAAGAGAGCGAGCGAAAATTTCGTCTGATCTTCGAATCCATGCCTTCGGGCATCGCGCTGTATTCACTCGTCCGCGACAAGGTGGGCAAGCCCTTTGATTACCGTGTTGTCAAGGTGAACCCCGCTTTTGAGGCCTTGACTGGGTGGAAGGCCGACGCGGTGATCGGCCGGACAATCTTGCAGGTGCAGCCAGACATCGAGCCGGTGTGGATTGAGCGCTATGCGCAGGTCGCGACGACGGGGGTGCCGGGCACCTTTGAGTACTACCATCGCGCGTTGAGCCGGTATTATCAGATCCACGCCTACCGCTCTGAGGCCGAACATTTCGCCCTCTTTATGCGTGATATCACGGAGCGTAAGCTGGCATCTATCTACCGCGAATTAGGCAACGAGATTTTGCAGGTGCTCAACGAAACGGGCACCTTAAAAGAAACGATCCAGTGCATTCTTGTTCTGCTCAAGGCCCGGACCGGGTTCGACGCCGTTGGCATACGCTTGCGTGAGGGGGAGGACTTTCCGTATTTCGCAACTGCGGGGTTCTCCAAGGCATTTCTGGAGAAGGAAAACACGCTGGCAGCGCATGATGCGGATGGACAGGTCAGCCGGGACGATGACGGGCAGGTCCGTTTGGAGTGTCTTTGCGGTTTGGTGCTCTCCGGAAAAGCTGCCTCCTCCAATCCACATGTTACGGAAGGGGGAAGCTTTTGGATAAACGACCCCGGCCATTTGAAGGACCTTCCGGTGGCGTCGGCACTGCCGTGCTCGCCTCGTTGCGAGTGCTTCCGGCAGGGATTCTCCTCTGTGGCGCTGATCCCTATACGCATGAAGGAAAAGATCGTTGGCCTTCTTCAGCTTGATGACAGCAGGAAAGGGTGTTTTTCGCTTGCGGGGATCAAACAGCTCGAAGGCATTGCCGCGTACATTGGCGAGGCGCTCGTGCGTAAACAGATTGAGGACGAGTTGCAGGCGACCAACCGACAACTCGAGGCCGCCACAACGAGGGCTGAGCACGCCAATGCTGCCAAGAGCGAATTCCTGGCGAACATGAGCCATGAGATCCGCACGCCGATGAATGGGGTCATCGGCATGTCGGGGTTGCTATTGGACACTGAGTTAACCAGCGAACAGCGAAAATTTACCGAGACAGTGCGCTCAAGCGGCGAAGCCTTGCTGGCGCTTATCAATGATATTTTGGATTTCTCCAAGATCGAGGCAGGCCGACTTGAACTTGAGGCGCTGGACTTTGACTTGGCGAGCCTTCTTGATGATTTCGTAAATATACTCGCCGTGCGCGCGAGAGAGAAGGGGGTCGCGTTGCGGTGCGTGGTTGAACCAGACGTTCCCCTGCATCTGCGTGGCGATCCTGGCAGGTTACGCCAAATTCTCGTGAATTTGACGGGGAACGCGATTAAATTTACCCCTGCCGGGGAGGTTACGGTTCGCGTCGCTCTGGCAGAAGAGAACGAGAGAGGCATCCTCTTGCGCTTCTCGGTGCAGGACACGGGCATCGGCATTCCGTCCGACAAGCTCGATTTGCTTTTCAACAAGTTCACCCAAGTGGACACCTCGACAACGCGGCAATACGGCGGAACCGGCTTGGGCTTGGCGATTTCCAAACAGCTGACAGCGCTGATGGGCGGCAAAATAGGCGTGCTCAGCGAAGAGGGTAAAGGGTCGGAGTTTTGGTTCACCGCCCGTCTGGTTAAGGACGGTGGCAATGCGTCTGCTCAAAGAACGCCGGGTGCTGCCATAAACGCGACGAAAGATCTGTTTGCAGGGCACCGGGCGCGCATTCTTCTGGCCGAAGACAATATTACAAGTCAGCAGGTGGCCTTGGGCATGCTCAAAAAAATGGGGCTGGGCGCGGATGCGGTTGCCAACGGCGCGGAGGCTGTCAAGGCGCTTGCCGCCGTTCCCTATGAGGTGGTGCTGATGGATGTTCAGATGCCCGAGATGGATGGGCTGGAGGCCACGGGCAGGATCCGTGATCCGTTGTCTGCGGTTTTGAACCACCAAGTGCCCATTATCGCCATGACAGCCTCTGCCATGCGGGGTGATCGGGAAAAATGTTTGAAGGCGGGAATGGATGACTATGTGTCCAAACCGGTTGATCCGGGCGAATTGGCAAGTGCTTTAAAAAAATGGCTGCCGGCAGCGAAAGCTAAGCCAGGAAGTCAGATGGGCGAAGGCTGTTCTCCGCAGGCGGACCGCAGTTCACCAGTGGCACCGTCCGGAGCAAAGGTGTTCGACCGGGATATCCTCGTCTCAAGGCTGATGGGTGATGAGACTCTGGCCCGCGAAGTGATCGTGCTGTTCCTGAGCGACACTCCCAAACGCATCACGGAACTGAAGGCTTTTTTGGAGGTCGGCAATGCCGCCGGTACCGAGCGTCATGCACACTCCATCAAGGGGGCCGCTTCCAATGTGGGCGGCGAGGCTCTGTGTGCGGCGGCTTCCGCCGTGGAGAAGGCGGCAAAGTCCGGTGATTTTGCCGCGGCTCTGGCGAGCATGGCCCAGCTTGCGGCTCAGCTCGAACGGTTCAAAGAGGCCGTGCAAGCGGAGCTCAAGATTTGAACGCGAAACGATGGAGCCGCGCGTGGTGACGCGCAAAGGCTGGTATGAACTGGAGAGCCGCACATGCCGCGGGTTCGTGGTGCGGTTCTTTAAGGAGGACAGATGAATAAGCAGGGGACGTCACGTCGTCATTTCATAGCCGGGGCGAGCACTGTGTTCGCGATGCCGGCCATTCTTGCGTCAGGGTGTGTCGGGTTACGGAAAGGGTGTGTCGCACGCCGTCCGCCGCCGTCGGAGCGCATCCATGTTGGCATGCTGGGCTATGGCACCATGGCGCAGGATAATATTGGTAACTTCCTGAACAACGACAACGTGCAGGTGGTTTCGGTTTGCGATGTGGTCTCCGAAGGCCCTCTCTACGGCTATAAGGCGGAGCGCATGGGCGGACGAGAGCCTGGCCGTCGCAAGGTGAACGAGTTTTACGCAGTGAAAGCCAGCAAGCCCGACTACAACGGCTGCACAGTCTACAACGATTTCCGTGAGATGCTGCAAGATAAGGATCTCGATGCGGTCTGTATCAGCACGCCGGACCACTGGCACGCGCTGCACACGGTCTGGGCCGCGAAGATGGGTAAGCACATCTACGGGCAAAAACCGCTCTATCTCACAGTGACTGAAGGCTGCGCGATGGTGAAGGCCGTGAAAAAGGCTGGGATTACCTTCCAGACCGGGGCGCAGTCGCGCTCGAACGACTACTTCCGCATGGCGTGCGAGCTCGTGCGCAACGGCCGCATCGGCAAGCTCCAGCGCGTCGAGGTCGGACTCAATAAGGGCCATTCGGTCTTCGGCAAAACGCCGGAGCAGCTGAGCGAGACCCCGCTGGCGAAGCCGCCACCTTACCTGGATCTCGACCTGTGGCTGGGTCCGGCGCCCAAGCGCGGGTTTACGCCGAAAATCCACCATCCCATGCAGTGGCGCTACAACCTCGACTACTCGTGTGGCATGCTCACGGATTTTGCCGCGCACCAGCTCGACATCATGCAGTGGGCGCTGAACAAGGACGGCGTGGCGCCGGTCGCCATCGAGAACATCAAAGGGCGTCTGCCGCCGTTCACCGATCTCTACAACACGGTGGCCAGTCCGTTCAGCTTCGAGATCGTTTACGGCGACGGCGTGCGGGTGTTTGTCTCCTCCGAGTACAAATACGGTTGCCACTTCTTCGGCGAGGCCGGCAAAGAGATCTACGTGACGAACGGTAAGCTGGAGACCACGCCGCCGGAACTCATCCGCGAGAAGATCCGCAACGACGAGGTCAATCTGATCCGCAGCGGGCAACAGGAGAAAAACTTTATTGAGAACATCTACAGCGGCGGGCAGAACATCTCACCCGTCACGGCGGGCTTCTCGTCGGTCATGCCGGCGGTGCTGGCGCACATCGGAATGCGCCTGGAACGCGAGTGTCTGAAGTGGAATGCCTCGAAAGACCGTTTCGTGAACGACGCCGAAGCCGACACCTTCTTGGTGCCGCACATGCGTGCGCCTTGGACTTTGGACGTGTGACGGTCCGCCTTCCGCGGCGGGGTGTCAGTGTAGCTTGGCGGCTGCGGCCTCGTCGAGGAAGATCACGGTGTCGGAGTGGGTCTGGAGCGCTGAGGCGGGGTTTACGGGGGAGACAGGGCCTTCAAGGGCAGCCTGTACGGCATCCGCTTTATTCGAGCCAAAGCCGAGGAGGATGCACGTTCGCGCGGCGAGAATCGTTCCGACACCCATGGAGACGGCGAAGCGGGGAACATCGTCGCCAGTGCTGAAAAAGCGGGTGTTGTCACGGATTGTCTGTTCTGTAAGGGCGACGCGCCGCGTGCGCGAATCGAGCGACGAGCCAGGCTCGTTGAACCCGATGTGGCCGTTGCTGCCGATTCCCAGCACCTGGATGTCGATGCCGCCGGCTGCTGCAATGGCGGTCTCGTAGGCGGCGCACTGGGCGGGGAGGTCGAGGGACATGCCGTCCGGCACATGCGTATTTTCGAGACGGATGTTCAGGTGCGAAAAGAGGTTCGCATTCATGAAGGTGCGGTAGGACTGGGGGTGAACCGGAGAAAGGCCGCAATATTCGTCGAGGTTAAAGGTCTGGACACGGCTATAATCCACGCCTGAGCGGCAGGCCTTGATCAGCTCGTTGTAGAGCAGCAACGGGGTGCTGCCGGTGGCGAGGCCGAGAACCAGGGAGGGTTTTTTGCGGAGGGCTTCAGCGATGAGCAAGCCGGCCTGTTGGCTGGCTTCTTCAGCGGTTTTACAGACAATCACTTTCATGACACGAATCCTTTAAGCAGGTGTTTGTAAATAAACTAATCCAAAGTGGCTGAAGAGTCAATCGCCGAGTCTAAAAATGTCGCAAGGAATGTCGGCGGAGCAGTGTCTGAGCCGTTGTTAAAAGACGATAATGGCCTTGACTCTCACCGCTAGAACACTGAAAATGTGTGCATCTCAAAACCGTACAGGAATTTTCAGTATGCGTGTGATTGGTGTGATCCCCTCGCGTTGGGGTTCGACGCGGTTTCCCGGCAAGAGTCTGTATCCGCTTTGCGGAAAGCCGCTGGTGCAATGGGTGGTGGAGGCTGTCAAGAAGGCCCGTGCGCTGGACGAGGTGATCGTGGCGACAGACGACGTGCGCATCGGGGACGCGGTGCGCGGCTTCGTCAAGGTTGTGATGACGCGGGCGGACCATCCGTCCGGCACAGACCGTGTGGCAGAGGCGGCGCAGGCGAAAGACGACGACATCGTGATCAACATTCAGGGCGACGAGCCGCTGATCGAGCCGGGGCTGATCGACGCGCTGGCGGCACGCATGAAGAATGATCCGGGCTGGGCGATGGCGACGGCAGCGTGTCCGATCCGCACGGTGCGGGATCTCGAAGCGCGCACGGTGGTCAAGGTGGTGCTGGCGCGGGATGGCGGGGCGCTCTATTTCTCGCGGCTGCCGATCCCCTGCCGGCGCGACGGCGCTGCGGACTTGGCGTCGGGCCTCTATTTGCGGCATCTCGGGATTTATGCCTATCGCGGCGCATTCTTGAAGCAGCTGGTCAAAGAGCCGCCCTGTGCGCTGGAGCAGACCGAGTGTCTGGAGCAGTTGCGTGCGCTGTACATCGGCGGGCGTATCGCGGTGATTCAGACCGAGGATCAGGGCGTGGGCGTGGATACGCCGGAAGACGCGGCGGCGGTGGAAACGATTTTGCGGCAGAAGTGCGGCCAGTAGGGGTGGCCGGCTGGTCGCCCTCAAAAGCGAGGAGGATTTTATGGTTAAGGTGAGTCCGGTTAAAGTGGGTAAAGTGACGTTTGGCGGCAAGAAGCTGGTGTTCATCGCCGGGCCGTGCGTGATCGAGTCGGTCGAGGGCACGATGGATCTGGCGTCGAGACTGGTGCGATTGGCGGCTGAACTGGATGTGCAGCTGGTGTTCAAGGCCTCTTTCGACAAGGCCAACCGGACCTCGGTGGAGTCTTACCGCGGGCCGGGGCTGTCCGAGGGGCTGGCGATTTTGCAGGAGGTTCGCGACCGTTTCAACGTGCCGGTCCTGACGGACATCCACGAGCCAGGGCAGGCGGCGGTGGCGGCCGAGGTTGTGGACATCTTGCAGATCCCGCCGTTTCTGTGTCGCCAGACCGATCTGGTGGTGGCGGCGGCGGAGACGGGCAAAGTGATCAACGTCAAGAAGGGACAGTTCCTGGCACCCGAGGACATGGTCAACGTGATCGACAAGATCACGGGCACGGGCAACACCAAGATTATCCTGACAGAGCGCGGGGCGAGCTTCGGCTATCACAACCTCGTGGCCGACATGCGCAGCCTGCTGATTATGCGCGAGCTGGGTTATCCGGTGGTGTTCGACGCGACGCACAGCGTGCAGCGGCCGGGTGGCGCGGGCAAGGTGAGTGGCGGCGACGGACGCTGGGCACCGGCGCTGGCGCGTGCGGCCGTCGCGACGGGCGTGGACGGCATTTTCATGGAAACGCATGTGAATCCGTCCGAGGCGCTTTCAGACAAGGCGAACGCGGTGGCGTTCAAGGACCTTAAAAAATTGTGGCAGACGCTGGGGGCCATTCATGGTCTTGTTCGGTAAACAGGCGGGGTCCATGCGGCGGGCATTGGCGGCGGCGGGTTTTCTACTCTGCGGCGGCTTGGCGTTTGGCGCGGGTGATCCCGAGTCCGACCGGTGGTTTGCTCGGCACACCGAGGCGGCGTGGCGTCCGCTGGCCGACAAATGGGGCCCGGCCAAGGCTGCGATGACTTCGCCGGTTGAGAATCTGACGATGCCGTTGGACTACTTCGACAACGGGCGCGTCAAGGCGATGCTGCGTGCCGAGAAGGCGCAGATCTTCTTGGACGGTTTGATTTTCGCGGAAAAGCTGAATGTGCAACTGCTTACCGAGGAGGGTCTTCCCGACGGCCGGCTGACGGCTGAAGAGTGTGTTTTTGACCGCACGTCGAAGCAAGGGTATTGCGAGGGCCGTGTGAGCGTTGAAAAGAGCGGCGACCGGCTGAAAGGGCGTGGTATGTTCTTTTCAATCGAGGCTCAGTTTATTAAAATTCTCTCTGAATGCGAGATACGGACGAATCGCATTCAGTTGAACTTCGGGAGGCTTTAGTGAAGAAGACGATGTGGAGGGCCGTTTTGGCGGCAGGTCTGGTTACGGGCGGAACCGCGTTTGCCCAAGAACCGGCTGCGGCTCCGGCGCAGGACACGCCTGAGAAGGTCGCGAAGCAAGAGAAGCATTCGGAAGTGCTGAAGGCTTTGAAAACGCAGAAGGCCGGCGAGCCGGGACGCGAGTCGGTGATCACAGCAGAGAAGATCGAGTTCGACAACAAGGAGGGCGTGATCCTGTTTGACGAGCATGTGCTGGTGGATGACGCGCAGTTCGTGATGCGTTCAGACCGGCTCCTGGTTTTCATGCAAGGGACAAACGACGTGCAGCAGATTATGGCGGTCGGGAATGTCAGCATTACCAACCAGAACCGGGCGGCCAGTTGCGACAAGGCGGTTTACACGAAGAAAGACGGGCAGATCGTGATGAGCGGTAACGCCCGGCTGATGCGGCAGGGCGATGAAGGCGGCGAGGTGACCGGCAATCGCATTTCGATCTGGATGGACGACGAACGGATGGAAGTTTCGCCTGGACGCGTGGTCTTGCCGCCTGGCACCTTTAACAAGTCCGACAAAAAGCTGATACCGTAGAATGTGATTTGACGTATGGATGACGTAGTTGGAAAAACGGAAGAGAAGGTGCCTGATATCCAGGCCTTTGATCTGGTCAAGCAGTATGGGCAGCGGACCGTTGTGAACGGGATTTCGATCCATGCGAGCTGCGGCGAGATCGTCGGATTGCTAGGGCCCAACGGCGCGGGCAAGACCACGACCTTCTACATGGTCGTTGGGCTGGTGCGCCCGAATGCGGGCACCATTTCGTTCCGCGGCGAGGCCATCACGCGGATGCCGGTATACCGTCGCGCGCGGCTGGGGCTGGGGTATCTGGCGCAAGAGGCTTCGATCTTTCGAAAACTGACGGTCGAGGAGAATGTGCTGGCGATCTTGGAGACCATGGACTTAACCAAGGCGGAACGCGCGGAGCGCGCCGAGGAGTTGTTGGCGAGCTTGAGCCTGACCAAGGTCGCCAAGCAGCGGGCCTACACGCTCAGCGGGGGCGAGCGGCGCAAGTTGGAGATTGCACGCGCCTTGGTTCGCAAGCCTGCTATCCTGATGCTTGACGAGCCGTTCAGCGGCGTGGACCCTCTGGCTGTTCATGACATTCAGCAGATTGTCATCGGGCTGCGCAACCGTGGGCTCGGGATCATCGTGACCGACCATAACGTGCGCGAGACGCTGTCGATCGTGGATCGCGCTTACCTCGTGTTTGACGGGCAGATTCTGTGCGAGGGCCCGAGTGATTTTCTTGTGCAGGAC
>JBBRJN010000061.1:0-10210 GCA_038219365.1 Kiritimatiellia bacterium
CACCGCATTTCGTCGAACTAACTACAAAAGTAAACGCATTTTTTTCTCCTGTTTGTAGTGGCGCCGTGAGGCGCTTCTTAGCCATATTTAGAATTGCTGGGTCGCACAAGGGGCACTCGACAGCGCCAAGCAAAATACGATATAGTTCCCCTAAGGATCAACAGGCATTACGGGTAAAAAGGGAGCAAAATCATGACACGATGGGTTGCGTTTGTTGCGGCGGTGGCTGCGGTCGGCTTGATGGGGTGCAGCAGCCGGTGCCCGTTCCAGGACTCGGCGGCCAAGTCATGTACGAGTTGTGGAGGTGCGACGGTCGCTCCCGCGCTGAAAACGCCGCGGCTCGGCATTGACTTGACCGGACAGTATACGAACCCGGACGGCATGACGGTCAAGGACGGCCAGATCTACCTGTCGATGAACAATTTGGCGGCAGGCAAGCCCAGTTGCATCATGCGCATCACCAAAAATGACAAACTGGAACACCTGATTGACCTGCCGGTTCATCCGGAAACCAAGGTCGTCAGTTCGCTAGGCATCGTGTTCGGGTCTGACGGGAACCTGTATGTGTCCGACAATCAGAATTTCGCCGGCAAGGGCATGGGCAAATCGCGCCTGTTGCGCGTGGTATTCGAGAACGGCAAAGCCGTGCGGACGGAGGTGGTCGCCACGGGCCTGCATGCGGCCAACGGCATCGCCGCCTTCCGCGACAGCATCTATGTGAATGAAACCACCTTCGGCGAAGCTGACCCGATGGATAGCGGCACCTACTGTTTTACGCTGGCCGAGCTTAAGGCGAGTGCGCCCGTCAAGGTCGATGGCACGCCGAAAGACAGTCATGTGATTCTGAATCTGAAGACACGGGGCCCCGTCAAAGTCGGCGCGAACGGCTTGTGCTTCGATCAGGCGGGAAACATGTTTGTCGCGAATTTCGGCGATCAGGAAATTTGGAAAGTCAGCTTTGACAAGGCCGGCAAAGTGGAGGAGAGCACGCTCTTCACGAAGGTGGCCTGCGCCGAGAGTATCGACGGCATGCAGTATGACGGCGAGGGCTCCATCTGGTTCGCGGACTTCTTGGGCAACGCCGTCATCCGTGTTTGTGTGAAGTCCGGCAAGGCTGTCGTGGTCGCCAAGAACGCGCCCGGCGAGGGTGCGAACGGCGAACTGGACGCGCCCTCCGAGTGCATCCGCCTCGGCAACAAGGTGTATGTCTCAAACATCGATCTGACCTTCGGCCCGAACAAGGCGGACGGCAAACAGACCCTCTCGATCATCGATCTGTAAAAGAATGACACGCGATTTTTATGAGACCCTGAAGCGGCGTTATGACGCGTATGTGAATACGTTTCGCGACGCCGGCGGCACGCTGCCGCAGCTGCTGCAACTGAAGCTCGACCACACCCTGCACGTGGTCGAGGACGCCAAGCGGATCATGGCAGGGGAGGCGTGGTCTGAGGAGGCGTATGTCCTTGGCGAAGCCTGCGCGTTGTTTCACGATGTCGGGCGGTACTCGCAGCTGAAAGAGTTCGGGACGTTTCAAGATGTGAAGTCGATCAATCATGCTGTTCGCGGAGTTGAAGTGATCAGGGCCGAGCATCTGTTAGAAGGCTCCGAGGAGACTGAACAAAACCGGATTTTGACATCGGTGGCGCTGCACAACAAGAAGAGCGTACCGGTAACGCTGGACGCTGAGACTGCGAGCATGGTCCATCTGGTGCGCGATGCCGATAAGCTGGACATCTTCCGGGTGTTGGAGGTGGCCATCAAGGATGGTTCGCTTGAGCGGAATCCCGAGATCGCCTGGGACCTTCAGGTGAAAGGACCTCCCTCTGCAACGCTTGTGGAGGCGGTGCGGCAGAGGCTTCCGGTCAGTTACGAGTGGGTCAAGTCGCTGTCGGATTTCGTATTGATTCAGGTGGGATGGCTCACCGGCGGGCTGCACTATCCAGCCGCGTTGCGGCTCGCCGCCGAGCGCCATGTGCTGGAGTACCGCGAAGCCTTTTTGAAGACGCTGAGCGACGACCCCGGAGTGGACGTATGTTGTGCTGCGGCGAGAACGTATCTGGACGAAAGGTTGACGCTTCCCTTTAAAAAATGAAAACGCTTGTCATTGTCGCTCCCACGGTGAATCCGCTCACGCTCGAGACGTTGCGCCGCTGCCTCGATGCGGCGGACTTCGTATGCGAGGTGGTTGAAACGCACGCGGGTGACCCGATCACGGAGATTGTTCAAGCCCGTTTGAACGAGGGGTTTTGCCGTGTCGTGGCCGTGGGCGGCGACGGAACCGTTGCGGCGGTGGCCCATGCGCTGGCAGGCGGGGAGGTGCCCCTGGGCATCGTGCCGGCCGGAACGGGAAACATGGTCGCGCGGGAACTCGGCATCCCACTCAGCGTGGAGGCGTCCGTCGCACTTCTCGCGGGGCCTTCGCAGACCCGGAGAATCGACGCGATGCGGATCAACGGACGCACGTTTCTTTTGAACGCCGGCGTGGGCATCAATGCGGAGACGATCGACCAGACGTCGCGGTTAGGGAAAAGCCTGTTCGGGCGCTCCGCCTATTTTGGAACGGCCGTGTGGAAGGTGCTTCAGGCCAAGCCGCAGCGGCTGGAGGTCATGATCGATGGCGCGACGCGCGTGTATCAAGCGACCGACATAGCGATCTCGAACTGCGGCATTCTCGCCAAGGCGCTCAACCCGAACGGCCCGGACATTTGCGTGGACGATGGCCAGATTGATGTCTGCATCCTCTGCATGAAGATGCCTCTGGAATACCCGTGGTATTACTTTCTCCGCCATATCGCGCCGAAAAAAGTCAACAAAATCGTCGTCGAGATGTCGGTCAAGAAAAGCGTCACCGTCCGAAGCGAGTTGCCGATCGTGGTGCAGGCCGACGGCGATATCATCGGCACCACGCCGGTGACGGTCGAGGTGCTGCCTGCTGCGCTGACGGTGCTAGTTCCCGAAAAGGCCTGACTTTGCCCGTGGCTCACCGGTTCGCTGCCCGCCAGCGCTCGCTGAAGAGCATGGCTATAAGACCCTCTACGGAGCCTGAAGCTTAATCGATCCGGCTCAGTTCAAGCTTATCAATGAAGAGGGCTTTGATCGCCGAGGTTCCCCCGCCTTTTTTGTCGAAGCGTCCCGGGCCGATCCAGAAATAATGGTCGCGCTCGGGAATCCATTCGGCCACGACGTACCACACATAGCCGTCTTCAACCGCAGCGGTCTTGCGCTCGATGCCGCCGCACCCTTTTTTGTTTTTTGCATCGTACACGCCGGCCCAGAACGCCTCGCCCGCCTGTCCCGGCTCTTTCTCAACACGCACACGCATACGAAGCCGGTATTTATGTCCAGGATCGAACGCCACGCGGCTAAAGGGGAGGGTGGTGCACCATTCGAAATGTGTATTGAAGAGCTTCATTGCGGAGCCGTCTTCCGCCAGAGGGTCTGCCACGGTGTCGCCCCACATGCCGCGGTTGCCGAGCGAGAGCACGGTGTCCTCGACCGTGGCGCGAGTTTGCCCGACGGCGGGGAGTGACGAGGGCGCGGCAAGCGCCTTCCAGTGGTCAAGCGTCTTCTGGTGGTGTTCTAAGCCCTCCGAAAGGCGGATGTTTTTGGCTTCGTTAAAGCGCGCGAGCAAATCGGTGGCGAGTGCGCGGCTTTCAGGCGTGACGTCATACGGCTTTGGATTCTCTGCTGCCCAGACCTTGATCTCCTCCTGCTGTGGCAGCCGCGCCATGCGTGCGTACAGCACGGGGAATGCCCCCATGCGCACGTTGTAAAGGTGCGCGGGGGAGTCCTTCACAGCCTCTTCGGCCTGACGCCACAGTGCGGCGGCTCGGGTGTAGAAGTCATCGGGTATGCCTGTGCGGCGCAGGTCGTCGAAGATGCGCAGGGGATGGGTCGCCGGGTCGCGGTAGAAACTGTGGAGCGCGTCGAAATAGGTTCGCACATACGGCGCGGCCGCTCCGTAGTAGCCGCTAAAAAAGTCCTCCAGCAGCGGTTCCTGCGGCTGGTCAGGGTTCCACAGCCACTTGGCGAGCAGCCACGCTTTAAGTTCGGCGAAGTCGCCGTGACGACCTTGATAGGCGCCCTGCTCGAACACGTAGTCCACGCGGTTTGTGCGGAAGAACTTCACGTTGTCCTGAAGCGCCAGAACGTTCGGGAACGGACTGGTGTAGTCGCGGAAATTCGTGGTGTAGTCCCAGATGTAAATGCGGTTACAGATCGCGCCCCAGCCGCGGATATCGTCGACGAAGGAGCGGTTTTCCTTGAAGGCGCTTTGGTCGAGGGGGAACGCGAAGTCGCATTCGATGGTGCAAAGACACGGCATGACATTGTTCAGCGGGCGGACGGTTTTGGGCGGTTTGCGCGTGTACTGGTAGGCCAGCGTCTCGATGGTCACGTTCGGGAACTCCTTCTCGACGGCCTCGGCCACTTGGTTGACGAACGTGATCATCGTGCCCGCGTGGGACTCCTCGCGGTCGTCGAGGGCTTTGCAGGCGGGGCAGGTGCAGAAGTTGTGCCAGTCGTTCTGGCTGACGCCGTAGAAGGAGGCCCCAGGGTCTTTGCGGATGCGCGCCAGCACATTGGAGGTGACGATGCGCAAGACCTCCGGATTGGAGAGGCAGAGCTGGGTGTTATCCTTGAGGCGCTTGCCGTTCACCTCGCTGAAGTACTCCGGGTGCGCGTCGAAGTAAAGGGACGGCGGACAGAGGAGGTCAAAGGTGTGGCAACTGCCGAGCCCGCCTCCGAAGCGGAACGAGTGCCCTCCGTGCTTGTCGGCGAGGCGCATGGAGTTGCCGTTGACTTTGTTGCGGGCGGCAAGGTCGCCGTCGAACATATCGAACCAGAACGGCTCGCGCAGGGCGAACGCGGGCTTCTGGATGTCGTCGATCAAAGGGATTTGTAAAGCCTCAAGACGCGGGATGACGCTGTGCCAAGAGGCATACCAGCGGCACCCTCCGAACCGCTCGAGCAGTTCATAAGCGCCGTACAGTGTTCCGCGGACGGGCCCGCCAAGGATAAGCAGGTGTGGCGGGCAGGTCTTCAGACGGAACCCGTCGTCTCCGAGGGCTTTCAGATCAACGGGCCCACCGAGCAGTTGCGCGGTGTGGCGCGTGTCGCCCAACAGGATCGCCCGGGTGGGAAGCGGCGCTTCATCCCTGAGGATCGGGAGCTTGACCCCCGTCATCTGCTCAGTGTATTTTTGCAACTCTTCAGCCGCATAGATCTGCGACGGCGAAGCGTTTGAGGCGCACACGATCGAATAGGTCGCGGGCTGACCGCGTGTGGCCAGCGTCAACCCTTGAGCGAGAAGCGCGACCGGTACACTGGCTGCAACCAAGATGCTAATAATCTGTTTCATGAATCCCCCTTACACAGGATATGACCTGTATCATCTAACCCTAAATGAGGCTGGGTGAAAACCGGAAATACGCTCACCAAGCTCTAAGCCTTCTGTTTGATAATGACCGTTCAACGTAACAGGTTGAAGAGCTCATCCGGTGCCAGCTGAGAGGCTCGGACATAGACCGGTTCTCCAGGCCTCAGCGTAGCGTTCGCCTTCGGATTGCCCATTAAATCCAAAATCAAAATCCCGGGAGGCAGCGCAAGTGAACGTTCGACATCGCTCCACATAACGGCGACAGTGCCTTTGCCATGCATAAACAGATGAGCCGTCAGATCGGAGCGCTGGACGACCTTGGCGGGGGTCGCGTCACCCAATACTGATTCCAACGCACTGTACGCCATCATCGTCGGTTTCGGACGTCCGGCATAATCGGTCATCACGTAGTACCCGTTGGCCATGGCTGAAAACCACGGCATCGCTCCCTGCACGCCGTTCAAGCCGCCCGTGTAGTAATAACAGATGTTGACAACGCCAGCAGAGAGCATTTGCACCATGCCGCGCACCAGGCCTGCTGCCGCATCAAGGCCGGTCAATGGCGTGTTCGCGCCGACCTGTGATCCAAAGGGTGCGCCGCGTTGGAAACCTTCTTTCGGAAGCCATGAGGCGAAGGGCGGACAACGGATACCGCCTTCGGTCATGTAGATCGGTTTAACCTGTCCGTACTCGCGCATAAGTTCGGTAAGCCGCTGCACCTGTAGCGTCATCACCGGCGGTTCACCCGACACCGGCGACTCGGTCAGCGGCGGGCTCCAATAAACGTGATAGGAGAGTGCGTCCATGCTTTCGAGCGCATGCTGTGCCAAGACGCGCCGGGTCCACTCTTCGGCATGGGATGAGAAGCAGCCGCCGATCACCAATGCCTGCGGGTCCGCGCGTTTGATGGAGCGGTAGGTCACCTTCAGCAGCTCGGCGTACTCCTCCGGCGTGCCGCTGAAGAAGCTTTTCCAGCACGGCTCATTCCAGACTTCCCAGTGCCGGATGCGATCCTTGAAATGCCCGACGGTCATGTAAACATAGGCCTCCCACTCGGCCATGTCACGCGGCGGCGCGTCGGTCCAGTCGCCGTGGTCTTTGCGATCCGGATGCGTCCGTCCGGCCCACAGAGGCGGGTGGCCGAGGTTGGCAAGAATCGTGAACCCGCGTGCCTTCAGGTCATTGATCTCCGCATCACGCCACACGAAGCGGCCCTTCTCCGGCTCGACCACGCGCCAGTGGCAAAAATCACCGAAGTCGTGGAGGCGCACCCAGCGCGCCCCCATGGCTTCTGACAGGAGCACCATGTTCGTGGGCTTGGAGGCGACTGCGGCCACGTGTGTGCCGAACGCGGAGGCGGGGCGCAGCGCACGTTCGCGTTTCGGAAACACGCCAAACCACACCTCGCCGGTCGCCTCCGAACCGTCTGCCTGCACCCTCACGCGATACATGCCGGGCTGCTTCATCGTGAAGGTGGCCTGGTCTGGGTTTCCGTTCGTGAGGGTATGGGTTACGGTTTCGAGCGGGTGTGACCAGAGGTCCTCCAGCGTGTAGTGTAATGTGGCAGGGCTGCTCGGCGGCAGGCTTGCGACATGGGCGAAAACCTGCACCGGTGCGCCCGCGTGGCACCAGCCGGTCGTTGTTTCGGCACCCACTTCAACAGGCTTCGCAGGGGTGTACGAAGTCACCTCTCCCTCTTCGATTTGCACATCGTCCAGCCAGACCGGCCCGGACGGTGTGATCCGGACCACATAGTCCTCGTAAAGATTCGGCATCACGATCCCGCTGACCTGGTAGCGCATCCATCCCGTGGTGGCGGTGATACGCGCCTCGCGTGCCTGCCGGTTTGAAGGCTGGTCACCGCCGCTGTCGGCCCATTCGAAAAAGCGCAGTTGCACGCGGGTTTGGGGTTCGGCCGCGCGGATCCACGCGCTCAAGGTATAACGCCGCCCCATGCGCACAGGAAATGGGCGGCACTCAATCCCTGTTGACGCGACACGCGCGCTGAACCGGCCCGAGTGCATAACCTTGTCGTCCAGCCTTACCCCGTCGACCGGCGTCCAGCCTTCCGGACCGGCTTCGAACCCGCTGTTGTACACGCGGTTGCCTTTCTGAGGTGGCTGCGTAGTCTCTTCGATTAAGTCTTCATGCAATCCAGGCATGAGCGACATGTTATCCACCCATACGGTTCCCGTGCCGGCAAACATGATGAAGACCGCGCAGTCGGGATCAGACCCGTCCGCTTCGCCCATGAGAAGGTAGGGCGTCCACTCGCCCCTCAGCCGAACCGAGCGGCGGAGATATCCGGTATAAGGTTCGCGCAGCTTGCGGATGACAATGGACACCGGCGTTTTGAGATCGCCCTTTAGCCACAGGCGCAAGGTATACGGCTTGCCTTTTTCGACCGCGAGCCCGCTGGAGTGGAACTGCACACCGCCCGTGACGAACGCCGAACAGGTTATGCGCTGCGCCGACTTTCCTTCGTGAACATCGCGGTTGTCTTCGGCAAACAGCACCGTGTTCGAACCGTAACAGTTCTTCGCCCACCCCCGCGCCATGCCGTCTGCGAACGGCCCCTCCATCGTGCCGTTAGTCAGCAGATCCGGGTCGGCGGCCTGCGTGGTCAGCAGAGACAACGCAAACAACACCGCCATATAAAACCGTGGCCTGCCCATCAAAAGCCCTCCTATAAAGTCAAACAGTGGCCTTACTATACACCTTCCCGGAAACGGTGGAAAGCCGGTTAGCTAGCTGGACTTGTGATTGATAGAACGTACAATTTCAGGTACCTTCTTGTTGAACATGAGCAAAGGCTTGTCTGATTAACAGAGAGGTTTGACCCGCAGGTTCAACGTTGAGCACTTGATCAGGACATCGAAACAACAGAAGGAATTCAAAAATGAGTCACTCTCTCTCAGTCGCCATCGGTCTGTGTTGCATGGGTGGTCTGCTTGTCGCGCAGGAACAGCCCAAGACACAAAGCGTCCATCCGCGGGAGGCGACGGAATGGATCACCTCGTACGCCTACAACGCCAACGACACCAAGCTGCCGCGCGTCCTGCTCGTCGGCGATTCTATCTGTAACGGGTACAACAAGGAGGTCTGTCAGGAGCTGGCCGGCACCGCCTATGTCACCTTCTTTGCGACCTCCAAATGCGTGTGTGACGCGAGCTATCTGCGGGCGCTCGCCTTCTTCCTCGCTGAAGCTGATTATGCGGTTGTGCACTTCAATAACGGCCTGCACAGCCTGTCCAGCGACCGGCAAGACTGGGAGACCTGTCTGCGGGCCGCGGTCAAGCTGATCAAAGAAAAAGGCAAGGGCGCAAAGCTCATCTGGGCAAGCTCAACCCCGCTCAAAGATCCCGCGCTGACCGCGAAGGCCATCGAGCTGAATGTGATCGCGGCGCGGGTGATGGCCGAAGAGGGCGTCCCCACCGATGACCTGTTTGCGCTGATGAATCCCTTGGATCGCGAGGCCAACTGGAGCGACACGTTTCATTTCAAGAACGAAGCCAAGAAGATGCAGGCCAAAGCGGTCGGTGACAGCGTGCGGAAAGCGTTGGGCGCAGGGCAGGCTTCGGCTTCTGCGGCAACTGAGGCCCTCAAGGCCGCAGCAACGGCTACCGGACCTGACGGGAAGCTGGACGCTGCGAAAAAATAGGGGGAAAGCTTTATCCGCCAGAACGTCACCTTCGAAACGTCCGGGACGTACGAGATTTCCCTCCTCGCGTCGCAGAGCCACGCGACGGTATCGGCGCACGAGTTCGCGGTGATCTTTGGCGGCATGCAGGTCGGCTCTGTTCGGACCGAGGACCGGACCTTCCGGCGGTACGCCTTCCGTCTGCCGTATGTGAAGGCGGGACAGGCTTATGAACTCGTCCTCCAAGGACTGACACCCAACACCGCATGGTATGCGTCCCTGATCGACTCGGTCATCCTTAAGAAGGTCAACGCACAACCGGCGGCCTTCGACGGACAGGCGTTCGCCTCGACGGTAGTCGCGCTCGCCGCGGGCACCGCACTGGAATTGGACTACGGCGGGACGGCCGAACTGGACGGCGTGTCTTATGGCGGGTCAGGGAATCCGCCTGTCAAAACATATCGGGAATAGAATAGGTATGAGAAGAAACTGCTTGCTGCCTATTGGCGTCGCGGTCGGCGGTCTGGTGATCGCGTTCGCGCGGGGCGCGGTTGCGGCCGAAGACGGAACTGCAGATCAGGCCAACTACGCGCGGCCTTTCGAGACGCCGACGCGTCCCGCGTTTCTCGAGTTGCCCCCGGGCGCGGTGGAACCGCAAGGCTGGCTACGCGACTGGTGCCTGGCGGCGAAGGACGGCTACACCGGCCACATGGACGAGGTTGACGACGAGTTCAAGCGGGCCTGGGCCGCCGACCACAAGATGAAGGGTGAGCAGCTACTCTGGAACAAAGGTGCCTGGCCATACGAGGGCGGCGGCTACTGGTTTGACGGCCTGATCCGCCTAGGTTACGCCCTGCACGATGATGCGCTGATCCAGCAGGCGAAAAAACGGCTGGACGTGGTCGCAAGCAACATGAACACCAACAGCCTGCTCTTCCTCTGGTGGCTCGACCAGAACAAGCCCGAAGACCGCAAGGCGGTCATAGCTGCTTTGGACGGCTGGCCGCTCTGGACCTGCGGTTTGCTGGGGCGCGCCATGACGGCCTATTACGCGGCTTCCGGTGACAAGCAAATCCTGAAGGCGCTCGAAATGGCCTACAGCAGAGACCCCGACGGCTTGCGGCGGGTTCCCAGCAACGTGTCGAATCTGTGGCCGGCTTACGACACCTACACCTGGACGGGGAACAAGG
>JBBRJN010000062.1:0-10195 GCA_038219365.1 Kiritimatiellia bacterium
GGACACGGAGCGGGCGTTCCGCGAAGCGGCTGATAAGGTTAACGATTTGGTGAATCGGGTTTTGCAGGATGAGAACCGCAAGCAGGAAGAACAGAGCAGGCTCGACGAGTTGGCGAAGCGTGAGGCGGCGCTGGCGGAGCAGGCTGAACAAGCTAAGATGGACCGGCAGGATATGCAGGAGTGGGCCAACCGCCAGAACGAAGCCGAGCAGAAGGCCTGGCAGAGCAAGCCGCAGATGGAGGAGCCGGCCTTCAACAAGGCACTGGAGGGCATCCAGAAGGCGCGTGAGCTGATGCAGTCGGCGGACCGCGCATTCACGCCGGAGGCGGATCAGGCGTTACGGCGCGAGGAGTATGCGGCCAAAGAGACGGAAAAGGCCGCCAAGATGGCTGAGAAAGCCGCCGAGCAGGCGCTGGAAGCCAATGAAAAGGCTGAGGATTTAGCCGAGGTGCGGGCGGCTTCGGATGCGGTTCAGAAAGCCGCGGAGAAGACTGCTGCGGCGGCTGAGAAGGCAGAGAAGGCCGCACAGGAGGCACAGCAGGCGGCTGAAAAACGCCAGGCCAATGAAGCGGTCGCCGATGCGGCTGGACGCAAGGCCGTCGCCGAGCAGGCCGCACAGGCGGCGCAGCAGGCAGAGAAGGCGGCGCAGGAAGCGGCGCAGGGCGCGGAGCAGGCGCAGCAGGCCGCAGAGGCGCAGCAGGCGGGCCAGAAAGAGCAGGCCGCGGCTGCCGAAAAGAAGGCGAACGAACAGGTGGAAGCGGCAAAAGAAACCGCGCAGCAGGCCAATGCGAAAGCCGTTGAAGCGGCACGCCAGGCTGACAAGCAGCAGGGCATGGAGAAGGCGTCCGAGGCGGGACAGCTCGCGTCGGAGTCGGCCTCGTTCACGCAACGGGCGACGGATCTTGCGAAAGATGCCACAGACAAGACCCAGGCGGCGGAGAACATGCCCGAGGCGCTGAAAGGCGAGGCGTTGAAAGAGGCCAAGGGATTGTCCGAACAAGCGAAGCAGGTGGCGTCCGAAGCCAAGGAGAAAGCGGTCCAGGCCCAGCAACGCGCCAAGGAGCAGCTTGAACAGTTGGCGCAGGAAGAGAAGGCCGCGTCCGCCAAGCAGGCCACGCCTGCGGCGGTGACGGCTCAGGCGCAGGAGGCGGTGAAGAACGCGCAAGAGGCGGTGGCACAGGCGCAGGAAGCTGTCGCCGCTGCTCAACAGGCGACGAAAGAGGCCCAAGACGCGCCGCCGTTGAATCAAGCGTTGGCGGAACAGATGTCCGAGGCGGCATCGCTGGCCAAGCAGGCGGGCGAACTGGCCGAGCGTTCTGGCGAGCGCACACAACAGGCTGAAAAAGAGGCGTTGGGAGACGCGCAAGAGCGGGCTGAGACGCGGCAGGCGATGGCCGAGGCACAGGCGGCGGCGCAATTGGCAAAAGAGGCGGCTGCAATGGCCAAGCAGGCCGCCACGCAGGCGGCGGCGGAGATGGCCGGGTTGAAACAGGCGTCTTCGGAAGCGGCACAGCAGGCGGCACAGCAGGCGGGAGAGGCGGCGCAGAGGGCGGAACAGGCCAATAAACTCGCGAAGGGTCTGGAGCCTTTGCAAGAGGCGGCGGCGCAGAGTGCGCAGTCTGCGAAACTGACCGGCGAGGCGGCGGCGCTGGCGCAACAATCGTTGCAGACGGCGGCGCAGGCCACCGAAGCGACAGACGCACAGGCGGAGGCTCAGGCGCAGGCCGGACAAGCCAAGGCGAACCAGGCGTTGGATCTGGCGCGGCAGGCACAAAAAGCCGCTGCGGCGCGTGCGGCGGTGGAAGCCCCACAACGGGAGGCGGCCGCCAAGGCGCGACAGGTGGTGGATGCCGTTGCGGGTGCGGTTGAGGCGCAAGCGAAGAAGCAGGCGGATGCGTGGATGCAGGTGCAGGGCCGCATGGGCGGCTCGCTAAGCCATACGGCTGCAGGCGGCGGCGCGGGCGGACTCACCCGTGAACGTCGTGTGCCGCTCAACCAAGACTGGGTTCGTTTTCGCGGCGAGCACGGGTCCGAAGCCTACGAGGAAATGCTTAAAAAGACGCCTGCCGAGTACCGTGAGTTGGTGAAGCAATATTTTGAAGAGCTGTCGCGCGAAGGACAGAACGACAGCAAATAAGTACGCTTATTTCCTGTCAGCTTGGGACCGGTTTCTCTCACGGTTCAACATGGACGCGCATGTAAATCGGCACGTTGATCACGCTGTAGTGCGGGTGATCTGTGTTGATTGTCAGAATAGCCGAAATGGATGACAGAGCGCGTGGTTCTGTGGCGGAGACAATGATCTCAAACGCGTGATGGGGTTCGACGGTCCGCACATGGGCCGTGAATCGCGTGTCGGAACAGGCGACACGTGTGACATGGACCACCTGGTTGGTGTCGGGGCCGAACACGCGCACGACTCGCCGCACACCGCCCGTGGGGCCGACTACGCCAAAGGAGACGTAAGTCGGTACGACCTCGACACCCGCAGTGGCCGTTCCGATGAGAGTAAGACGCAAAGGCCGCGCGTCCATCGGATTGTTCCAGGTGACGAACACCGGTTTGTTTTGGGGACCTTGTCGTCCTTTGAGATCGGCTGACACAGTCAGCAAGAACTCGCCTCCGGGCTGGATACGGCCTCGGTTCGGCGAGGTGCTGATGCAACCGCAACTCGTCGTGACGCGGCTGATGTCAACAGTTTCGTCCCCCTCATTGCACAGCTGAAATACGTGCTGGACAACCTGTGTGTTTCCGAGTGTTCCGAAATCGAAAAGCGGTCTCTCACAAGTGAGCTTCGGGTCGGCACAGACAGATGCAACCATGCCAAGCTGCCAAAAGATAAACCGTAAGACATTCATTTAATAATTATAAACGAGGCTTTCAGCGGACATCCAGCCGTATATTTTCTTTCATTCACAATTTTCTAGTGTACAAATATCAGTTAAATTTGATTTAATAATAAAAACGTAGAGATTTGCATGAGTTTAGATGGGGAGTTTAAGTATGGAACAACAGACCGGCGGTTGGTGTTGGCTTGTGATGTTTGCATTCTGTTTGTCGTGTGGTGTGGCATGCGCCGCTGACAAGGTTTATCGGCCTTCTCTTGGGCCGCTTGACACGTCGCAATCACCCACGGTCGACGAACTGGTCGCGTCCGGTCAACTTGGCGGGCCTCTGCATCCCACGAAACCGTATGTAAACACGCCGCTCGGACGCGCGATGAACCTCGATTTCGGACGGGCGATCGAACTGTGGAATCGCCACGATTTCACCAATGCGGTGACGCTCTTCCGCCAGCACACGGCGACGTATCCCGAGAGCCCGTGGCGCGACGAGGCCGACCTGCACTGCGCCTGCGATGCGGTTTACCTAGGGCGTTGGCCGGAGGCTGACACGTTGTTGAACGGCATTCTGGAGCGTCAGGCCGTCGCGACCGACGAGCCTAACGTGATGATGCGAGCGAAGGCGCGTCTGCGCCTCGGCACCTTGCGTGTTTCCGAAAATGATCTGGAAGGCGCTGGTACGCTCTTCGCCACGCTGCGCAAGGAGAGCCCAGATTGGCGGCACCGCACGTATGCCGACCACTGGATTCACCGGCTTGTGCGGATGAAGCGCGACGAGCTGCAACTCCGGGCCTGCGGCACGCGCGCGTTGGCCGTTGTGCAGGAGCGGCTCGGCAACCCGGATCAGGCTGCGGCGTTGTGTAAGGTACGTGCGGAACGCGCCAGTGGCCAGCGTGCCGCGTGGCTGGCGGACGTGGCAGAGGCCCACGGGTTGAAGCTGCAGCCGCGCATCATCACAGATCCCGCCGAACTGGCACAGGTGAAGCCGCCCGCCGTCGTACACATCGCGCCGCTCGGAGCCGGAAAATCGGGCCATTATTGGGTGTTTGTGGGCACTTCAGGCGACATGTTGGAATTCGTGGACCCGACTTCGGGAACCGCGTATCGGCAAACGGCGTGTGAACTGGCCGCACAATGGTCGGGTGTGGTTCTGGCCCTGCCCGGCGCTGCCAAAGTCGGAAGGCTGGCTAAAGCGGAAGACTTGCTGGCTATCGAAGGCGGCTGTTGCGGCGTGCCGCGCCCGGAGAGTTTTATGGGCGAACCGGGTCCGATCCAGTCGCCGCGCTCGTCCGGCGATAAGAATCCCTGTGGTTTTCCGGTCTGGGACATCAACATGGCGAACATGAACGTCACCCTTTCGGACATCCCGCTTTGGTACAGCCCGGTAATCGGTCCGGCTGTGGGGCTTCGCCTCACCTACAACAGCCAATCCGCCATCGCTTACCACGAGCCTTTCGGTGCAAAATGGAGCAGCAACTTCTCGAGCTATCTGATCCAGGACACATCGGGTAACGTCACCGTGTTCATGCCCGACGGCGCACGGCATACGTATGCGTGGGAGATCGTAACACCCACCGAAACGGTGCTGCGGGCGCCCGCCGGAATCTTTAACGATTTGTATCGCTCGCGCGGGGTGGCGGCGGATGGGAGCGACATCGTTTATCAACTGACTCTGACCGATGGCACGGTGTACACCTACCGCCAGCCGACGCCGAACACCAACCGGCAGTATTTCCTGACGGAAGTCCGTGACACGGATAATCTGGCGCTCACCTACTCCTATGCGACAAATGGGCTATTGAACGCTGTTTCGGACGCGCAAGGGAGCTTAACCGCGTTCAGTTACAACGCAAACGGTCTCTGTACGCGCGTGACCGACCCCTTTGGTCGTCACGCGGATTTCAGCTACAGTGAGGACGGCACTCTCTCGACCATTACGGATATGGGTGGTTACACCGCTAGTCTGACGTATGACGCGAACATCTATGTGACCTCGATGGGAAACGAGAAGGGGATATGGAAATTCAAGATCGAACCTTCAGACGGTGTCGGCCTTGATTCGGTGACGGCTAAGTACCCGGCACCGGGAGATCCGATGTGGCAGGATTACCGCGTTACGGTGACCGATCCGCTCGGGGCGACGGAAGAGTTCTTCTACTTCGGAGGGGTGGATATTGATCCTGTTACCGGACGTGACCGCACCGGATACGCATGGCACATTACTCCGCGTTATTATACGCCGTGGACCAGTATGACCCACAATAACTACACCTGCCAGTCACCTCGCACGGTGTACAATTTCGTGTACAACAGTGTGATGGGTGAGCTCAGCGATCTGATCGCGTCTATCGTACGTCCGCGCGGCAACGAATCGTATTTTAACGGTTCGATTATGGTGCCGTTGGGTGATGGCGAGTTCTACACCTACGACAGTCAGCGGAACATCACATCGGTCTCCAACAGCTTGGGCCAAGTCTGGCGTATGAGCTACAATGCAATAGGACGGGTGGCCGCTCGAACTGATCCGGCCGACACAACGGTGAGCTACAGTTATGCGCCGAACCTGTCGGATGTCACTCAGGTGACCACGGTTACGGGTACGGTCACGTACGTGTATGATGACCGGCGACATGTCACTTCCGTCTATGACCCTTATTCAAACCGGTGGCGCTACGGCTACAACGCATATGGGCAACTCACCAATGCCGTGGACCCGGAAGGCCGCACAACCTCCTATGGCTACGATGCGCAGTCGCGGTTGGCCTCTCTGACGTGTGACGACGTGCAGGTTTCTTCTTTCGGTTACGATGCGTTGAACCGGATGACCTCGCATGCCACCAGTGACGGACGTGTCTGGCGCTGGGCGTTCAACACCCTTGATGCCGTCACCAACCGTGTCGGCCCCGATGGCGTTTCCACGATGATCGAATATTCGGATTGCTGTCCGCGGTTGGCAAGTCGGGAGGTAGACGAGCTCGGGCATGCGACGAGTTTCAGCTACGACGGTCGCCGCCGCCTGACCTCTCAGACTGGCAAGATCGGCGAAAAGCTGGAGATTGCCTATGACGCCGACGGCCATATCGTGCGACTCACGGACGCCAACGGTCACGCCACCAGTTTCGCCGTGAATGAGGTGGGACTGGTCGTCCGCGAAACCAATGCGGTCGGGGCGGTCGTTTCGCTGGGTTACGATGTCGCTGGGAACGTGACAACCCGTACCAACAGCCGGGGGCAGTCCGTCGTTTGGCTGCGCGATGCGGCAGGGCGTGTCACGGAGGAGCGCCATGCAGGAGTTCTGCAAAACAGCTACGCTTACGACCAACTCGGCCAGATCACCCAAGCTTCTGGCCCATGGGGCGTCAAATCATTCGCCTATGACCGTTTGGGGCGGATGACTTCCATCACCTATCCGGACAAGCTGGCTGTGGGCCAGCAGTTCACCTCGGCAGGCCTGCTCGCGGCAGTCGCATATCCGAACAGTTTCCGCGTGGACTACTGCTACGATGGGCGCGGTCAGCCCACAAATGTCGCGTGGACGGGTGGCGGCTGGGTGGCGCTGACCTATGGCGCGGCGGGGGAACTGATACGCGAACGGCGTTCGAACGGCACAACGACGGAATATGCTCATCATGCTGTGGGTTTTGTGACGAACATCTGGCACCAGGGGCCAGCAGGGACATTGGCGCGTATAGTAATAGGCCGTAACGCCCTTGGTGCTGTTGTGGCACGATCTGGTCTTCCATTGGAGAACGCTCCGGCGGCGACCAATCGCATGGCTCAGTACGATTCGGCCAACCGGGTGACGCAGTGGGGCGGCGCGAGTTGCAAGTACGACGCGGACGGCAATCTTACCAATGCCGCCGCGCGGGGATTCGTAGGCGTGTATGACGCGTTGAACCGGCTGAAGGGCTGGACCCGCGAAGGCGTCCAGACCGAGGCCGCGTATGACGACGAGGGTGATCGTGTTCGCACCAGCAGCGGAGCCGTCACCAATCGGTTCGCATATTCGCCTAACGGCAATCGGGTGGTGGATATCTTTGGGAACAGTACGAACTTCAACATCTACGTAGGCGACCGCCTGTTGGCTCGCCGGACGAATTCGGGCACGGTCTGCTATCACTCGGATCAGGTCGGCAACGTTATTCTGCTGACGGACGAGGCCGGACAGGCTGTTCGGCAGTATGGGTATGAGCCCAACGGGGTCATCGTTGCCCAAAGCGGGTCCTTTACGAACAACCCGTTCACGTATATCGGCTTGTTGGGTGTGGTCGACGATGGCGGCGGGCTGTACTGGATGCGCGCACGGCACTACGACGCCGCCTTGGGACGTTTCCTGCAGTCCGATCCGATCGGTTGGAATGGTGGCCCGAATGTGTACGCCTACGCCGATAACGATCCGTTGCGAAAAGCGGACCCTTTGGGCCTGATGACGGTGGTGGATACGGAATCCGGCTCTAGGTATGACAATAGGGGGTGTGCCCCCGCGAGGGGCATCGATTTGGCGCCTGTTTGGAATGCTGTAGATTGGGTAGAAAAGGCTATGGCCTCGTCAAGGATTCTTAAGATAAAAGAAATGATAGACGCTTACAAGACAGGAGGGGATCCCCGGGCGGATCTTATTAACGAAATCTTAGAGGCTGTTGAAGAAGAAGTCTATTATCGTATATATCCCCTTAATCGTCCCATTGAAACAAGGGATAAGCCCGATGATAAACCCAGAAGGCCTTGGACAATTATTACAGAGACTTGAGTATTTCAGTGAGGTGCGCGTATGAATTTGACAAATAATAGCTTATTCTCAGTTTGGTGTCGGCTCCCCGTATACCTTTTGACAGCGTTGTTGATCAGCAGGACTGAATGTCATGCGGAGACTCAGAACACCTATGACAACAGGTCACAGTTAATTCGAGTCGATTGTGTTAACGGGACGGTGACCGATTTCGTTTACGATCCCGCCGGAAACCGGTTGTTGGAGACGGTCACGGCACCGGGCGGGGCGAACAACCGCCCGCCGGATGTGCCGTTCGGGCAGAACATCGCCAACGGGGCGGGCAATGTGGCGACCCTGCCGACTGTTTCGTGGCGGGTGTCCGACCCTGATGCGGAGGACTCGGTGGTCAGTGACCTGTATCTGGGCACAGATAATCCGCCGCCGTTGCTGACCGGCGGTTTCGCGACTAATTATACGCCGGTCTTGCGCCTGGTGCCGAATACGCAGTATTACTGGTATGTTATTGCACGGGACAACCACAACGCCTCATCGACGGGGACAGTGTGGAGCTTCACAACAACGAATCTGCCCCCTGTGTGCGCCTTTTCGGCTGACGGCGCGACAAACGGCGAACCCGGTTTAAGCGTCACCTTCACCGATCAGTCCACCTCGGAAGATGACGCCGTAGTCGCGTGGGCGTGGGATCTCAACGGCGACAGTACCGTCGATTGCACGAATCGGTACGCGACCTTCGTTTACACAGTCGAAGGTACCTACGACGTCCGCCTTACCGTGACCGATGCGCATGGCGCCAGCAACTCGTTCGCTCGTCTGGCCTATGTGTCCATCGTCGCGTGGGACACCGATGGCGATGGAAGACCGAACGAAAATGATAATTGTCCCTTCATCTACAATCCGTATCAGGAAGACGGGGACAGGGACAGCATCGGTGATGTGTGTGACTCGGACCGTGACGGAGACGGGGTTCCAAACGCGATCGACAATTGCCCCGATTGTCACAACCCCGGACAGATGGACCGTGACGGCGACGGTTTCGGCGACGACTGTTCAGCGATTTTCACGGCGGCCACTTCTGCCGAACTTCAAGCCGCTCTGGACATGGTTAACACCATGCCGACCCCTGTCGTGATCCATCTGCAAACCGGCGTCTACCGCGTGAGCGACAATGGCAACCGAGCCTTCCACGCAAATTGGGCTTCGAAACATGGGGTGGCCCTTATCGGAGGATATAAAGACGTTTATTACGATCCCGACGCGATGACCACCAACCCGGCGCTCACGGTGCTGGACGGCGTTGGCGTGGCGGGCGCGTATGGTGGCGTCTTGCAACTTGTGCATACGAACTGGCTCAATGACATGGGTATGATCGTCGAAGGCACCATCGGCAACGTGCCGATCCTCCTCAAGAACCTGACCGTCTGCAATGGCCGCGCGACCACTGCGGGCGGCGGCGTGTATGTCGACAACGCGCTTGGCAGCACGCGTCTTGAAATGGTCGCGGTCTCGAACTGCGCAGCAAGCCAAGCGGGCGGCGTGTATGTCGGCGGTGAGCGTACGGACGTGAAGCTCGACCGCGTACGCGTCGTGAACAACACGGCCGCTTACAATGCAGGCGCGTGGGTCGATGTGGTGGCCGGGACATTCACCGCCAACAACAGCCTGTTCGCCGCGAATATGGTGTCGAACTACGGCGGCGGGCTGTCTCTCTCCTTCGGCGGCAGCGGCACGATCACGCACTGCACGCTGGCAGGCAACCGCAGTTCAGCGAGCTGGGGCTTCGGACTCGGGCTGCTGGCGAACCTGAACACCAACACAGCCAGCCTGGCCATCCGCAACAGCATCGTGGCCGAGAATGCCACCTCGTCCGCTTCAGCCGCGGACCTGTTCTTCAACTCAAGCGGCGTGCTCCCCGTGAGTCTGCGCAACAGCAACCTGTCGACGAACGTGCCGGGCGGGCGGTTCGCGTCGGTCACGGCGTGCGTGTTCGCCGCCCCGCATCTGCTGGAGGTCATGAACGGTGTCTGCCGCCTCGGGCCGCTCTCGCCCTGCATCAACGCGGCCGACCCCGCTTATGCGCTGAGCGTGGACTTGGACGGCATCTCGCGGCCGCGCCGCGGCTTGTACCAGACTCAGGCCGCGCCGGACATGGGTGCGCTGGAGTACGACTACACGGGCGACAGCGACGGCGACGGCGTGGCGGACACCGAAGAGGCGACCCTCGGCTCCAATCCCGAGAGGGGTGACTCGGACGGCGACGGGCAGGGCGATTACGCGGAGTGGATCGCGGGCACTTCGCTGACGAATCCCGCCTCGCTTTTCTTGATCACCTCAATCAATGTTTACGGCAGCAACGCAGTCCTGCGTTGGCCCAGCGCCCAGAGTCGCGTTTATGACGTGTACCGGCAGACTAATCTGACCAGCGCGGCCCAGATGATCACCAACGGCGTACCGGCGCATCCGCCCGAGAATGTTCATACCGACCGCGTGAATCGCGCAACCGATTCGCTCTTCTACTGGTTGCGCGTTCGGAAGCCGTAGGGCTAAGGCGGGGACAGGTCTTAAGCGACCTCTCTTTCGCGGCATGGTACACTGTACCGCACAAAAAAACGCTATTCGTTAG
>JBBRJN010000063.1:0-10195 GCA_038219365.1 Kiritimatiellia bacterium
GGACGCCTCGCGGACCAACACGTTGACCACCCTGAGTGACGGTTCGAACGTAACCGCTTGGGCGGACGCCGAGGGGTCCGGGTTTACGTTCGCGACGACCAACGACCTCAACTGCCCGGTCTACGACCGCACGCTGTTCAAAGGCCGCGGCGGCCTGCGCTTCGGCTTTGGCGGTGCGCGCGGACGCATGATCGGTTCGTCCGTGACGAACGCGCAAACGCTCTTCGCGGTGAACATGCTGCGCGATTCAGGCAACGACAACGGCGGCCTCTGGGGCAGGAACGGAGAAGACAACGGGCTCCGCATGGGTGGTACGACCTGGTATTGGCCCGGCAACACGGCTGACTTCCATTACGGCGTGGCCGGTGGCATGGTCGCCATCAACGGGGTTGTTTCAAACAGTGTGGCCCCGATCGGCCAACCTCATCTGGTGACTTCTGTCAGGGGTTCGTTGCAGACGTCGAGCAAGCCTGCCATCGGCGACTACTGGGGTTCATCTCAATGGCCGAACCGTTACTACCGCGGTGAGGTGGCGGAAATCCTGGTGTATGAACGTAAATTAAGCGAGCCTGAACGGCAGAGCGTGGAAGCCGCGCTCATGGCGAAGTGGTTCGCGGCACCAGGTTCTGGACCGATTCTTCCGCAGACCGCGGCGGTGGCGGTCGCCGCCGGCGCAACATTGGACCTGTCCGGCGGCACCGTCACGATCGCAGCCTTGGCGGGTGGCGGTTCTGTTTCGAACGGCGCGTTGACCGTAACGGGACCTGTCGCCCCCGACGGCACGCTGAAGTTTCCAGGGGCGCCGAGTCTGACGGGAACCCTCACGCTGAACATTTTTGCGAATGGCGCCTGCGACAGCCTGGCCGTCGACGGGGCACTGAATGTGACGAACCTGGTGCTGGTCCTCAACCTTCCGGCGACGAAACCCGCGGTCAGCTCCTACACCTTGGTTTCAGCCTCAGGGGGTGTCACGGGACCGTTCAAAAGCACCTCGTTGACCGGCCCTTGGAAGCTCAAGTACGAGGCTTCTTCCATACGGCTTGTCTACGCCACCGGCGCCCTGATCGCGATCCAGTAGGGGGGTTTACTGGAACGCGTAAGCGGGGTCCTCAGGCTTTGAACAGGGAGATCTGGTATGAGGTGGAGTCTGTCGCGGGCATCCGCCGCGGTCAGGATGCCGGCAGCCGGCACGGCAACGTCTGGCTGCAAGCTGGCAAGCACACGCTGCGGGTTCAGCGCTTCATCTGGACCGGGTTCAGCCGGATCACAGGTTTTTCGCTGCACGCCGTCGGCCCCGTGCCGTCTCAGCAGATCCGGATCAAGCCCGCGGGTCATCGGCTGGTCTTCCGCAAGGGGGAGGCGCTGGAACTGGAGGTCCTCTCGACCTGCTCAGGCGGCCTCACCGCGTGTGTGAACGAAACCGGAGCGCAAGCCATGGCTGTGCGGTATCCCTTACGGCTTGTTGACGCACAGCATCCTGTTTTGGCCGCAGGGCACGGACCTGCGCATCGTATGCATCACCCCGCAGACCGGACGCCGCGCGGCAGCCGCCCGGATGCGGCTGTATAAAGTGGAGGGTGAGTTGCCATTGCCGGCGCGGCCCCTCGCCAACACGCGCGCCTTCGCGGACTGGTACGAGGAAGGCATGAGCGTCCTCGGTTTCTATGGCGTTGCCGACCGCTCCGTCAAGGGCATGATGCTGGGTGCCGACCGCTGGGCCAGAGCGATCGGGTGGATGGGCGGCGACACGCTCGTGCCGACCGTGTCGGTCTACCAGATGAACCTTTTCCCCTCGCGGAACAGGAGCTGCCATCCTCGCTCCGGCGCTTCTGCAGCAAGCAGTGTCCGCAAACCGAGTTGGGCAATCCTGCGGAACTGAGAGCCTGGTTCGTTCCCGCCGTTCTCTCCCCGTCGGCGAGGATCGAGAGGGTGGTGGCATGTGTGACGTGCGCAAAGCGTCGAAAAAAAATACGCAAACAGGGTATCGACATAAAGGCCATCTGGTATAAAATAAAAAAGGGTGTTTGGTTTAATTTTCAGCTTGGAACTGAAGTAGGTTCAACGTATGGAGTAACGCGATGCAACTTCGATCAACGTGGTGTCTGTTCGTGTGGGCGATGTGCGCGGCGGGCGTGCGGGCTCAGACGCCGCTTGTCGCGGTGTCGCAGGATGACTTTTATCAGACGATAACCAACGCCGCCGTCTATGAGCGGCCGATTCTCGACAACGTGATCCGCAAAACCGGCGCGGACACGCTGACGCTCCTGAACCCGCGCATGACGCGGGCGCAGGTGGAGGTGCTGGCGGGCGGGTTGGCCGTTTCGTTGACCAACGCCTTCATTCCGCCCGCGCTGCCTGCGGCTTTGCAGCAGAAAGTGACCTTCTGGGTGGATGCCAACACGAATGTGGTCGCGGACGGAGGCGGGCTGGTGTCGCGCTGGCACGACGCGCGCGAGGCCTCGATCAATGGCCCTTATCGATACATGATGGCCACGAACGCCGAGGTGGAGCGCCAGCCCGCGCTTGTCAGCGATGCAGGGCTGGGCGACAAGAAGTACTTGGACTTCGGCAAGTGGGGTCCGCAAGACACGAACGTCTTGTCGCGTTGGCTGTTTTGGGCGGGTTCCAACGGAGTGGCGAAGGCGCTGGATCTGCGCTCGGCCTTCATCGTGTTCGGCTCGCACAATGGGAATGGCGCGGGCGGCGGAATCACGTTGATCCAGAACACGGTCATCCTTGCATCACCTGGGGCACCGTGGGCGGGATTGTCTGACCGGCTGTGGGGGAACACCGATAACACGCTCGCGGACAAAGGCGTCACCTACCTGGATCGCCAGATGCGCGATGGGCGCAACCTCCAGATCTTCGACAAAACGTATCACTTGGTTGAGACGCTCACGCTGACGGCCGCCAAAGCCAACGACTTTGCCAAAGACCGTGCTTTTCCCGGTTACTCCGGGGGATCGCGCATCTGCGAGGCACTGCTGTTCACCGATGAGGTGACGGCGACGGAGCGGCTGCAAATCGAAGATTATCTGTGGAGCAAGTGGTTCAGCCGTGGCGGGGAGTCGTCGCTGGGAACCGTCTCTTTGGCGAACGCCGCCACGCTGGATGTCGCGGTCGGGACGAACGACGCGCAGGTGACAGTGTCGGGTGACGGCGCGGTCAGCAAGAGCGGCACAGGGACGCTGGCGTTGATGAACATGGGTACAGATACGTTTGACGGCACGGTGCGCCTGCGCGGAGGGAACCTGCTGGTGGCGGGCGAGCCCTTCCTGTTTGATCTGGAGGAGGGCGGGCAGACGCTCTACGCGCAGGACGTGAACATCAGCCGCACGGACGGCGGCGACGCGGGCGAGGTAGTCAAGACCGGGAGCAATGAACTGGCCGTGGCGGCGGTGGCGGCGGGCGTGACAAAAATCAGAGTGGCGGAAGGTTCGTTGCGTTTGGCGGCACCGCGCGTCGCGGCTGCGGTGTCCGTCGCGGACGGCACGGTGAACCAGTGGAGTTTGGAGGCGTTCACGAACGGGGTCACCCGCACGACCTCTTGGGTCAACTTCACGGGTACCGTTTCGCAGCCTCCGGTCACAGTCAATGGCTGGACGTTCGACCGGTCCGCGTATTCGAGCGGCGGTTTTCTGGTCGGCGTGGCCTTCGATTTTCCGGAAGTGCCGTCGGCAAACCGGGTGATTGCAGCGGGACTCGCCCCAGACGGGGACGCGGTACTGTGCATCAACCGGGGCAAAGTGAAAACCGGCTTCACGGTGGCGGAGGCGGGCGTGTACAGGTTGGAGTTTCAGACGGCGGCACGGGACGGCAGCCTGAACCGCCATGTGGTTGTCTCGGTTGACAGTCATGCAATCCGGACAATCTCCGCCCTGACAACGGTTTTCTGGAAGCACGAGATCGTATTGCCCTATCTGACGGCAGGATCACATACCATCGGATTCGAGGGGATTGGCGACACTCCGACGGAGTTTGGTCGAGTCGCCTTCATCGATGCGATCCGGGTTGTGCCGGTCAAGCTGTGCGCCGAGGCACCCGTGCTGGCGACGGTGACCAACTCGAGCTTCGAGTATCCGGTTGAGCTGTTCGAGGCGGCGGCGGTGACGAATGAGCCGGCAGGAACGGACTGGACGTTCAGCGGACTTGCAGGCATGGGGCGCATCCAGTCGCTCAACAACACGCGGCTGATGCCGCTGGCTGTGCCGGAAGGCATCGGCACCGCGTTTGTGCCAACAACAGGCAGCCTGAGCACGAGGGTGACCTTTCCGACGTCGGGCGTCTACCGTCTGACCTTTATGGCCGCCGCGCGGCAGGGGCTTGTGAACCACAAATTTAACGTGCTGTTTGACAACACGCTGGTGCGTCCGTTCCAGATGACGGACACCGCGTTCCAGCGCTGTGAACTGATGTTGCCGCCGGTGGCGACGGGGGCCTCGCTGGAACTGGCGTTCGTGGGCACGGGAACGGCCAACACCGCCTCGCTGATCGACGACATCCGCATCGAGCGCGTCGGCGGGGACGACGCGGTGGACGCGCTGCAGAACGGCGGGTTCGAACAGGTCACCACGAGCAACCCGCTGGTCACCACCAATTGGGTCTGCACCGCGCTTGCAGGGGTGACGACCAACAGCAACGTCTGGAGCGAGACGGTGCCCTACGGAACGTACATGGCGAACACCTCGATGAACCATTCGTTCTCGCAGACGGTGACTTTCGCCGAGAGCGGAAGCTACGCGTTGCGCTTCCTCACCAAAACGCGCTCGGCCTATCCCTTGCCGCAATATCACGATTTCGATGTGATGTTCGGGGGGCAGCGTCTGAGCCGCATCCTCAACATGGGCGGTGATTTGCGAAGCTACGAGCTGCCGCTGCCTCCGGTCACGGCAGGCGTGCCTTATAGCCTGCAGTTCAAGGGCGTGCAGAGCTATTCGGTTCCGGCGCTCTCGCTGTTTGACCAGATCGAGATCGTGCCCGCGCCGGCGGCGCGAACGCGGCGGAGCCTGACGGGGCGATTCCCTGAAGCGACGGCGCTGGAGATCGAGGCCGGGGCGAAGCTGGGGCTGGATTTCGTCGGGCAGATCAAGGTAAAGGACGTCCGTTACGCCGGCCACGTGGTTTCCGGGACGATTGACGCCCTGACGCATTCTGAGTTCATCACCGGCACGGGCAGCCTCTTTTCGCCCGCCAAGGGCACGATGATCACCGTGCAGTGATTTCGTATGTTGTGCCGGCTTCAGCGGACATGAAGACTTTGTTTTAATGTCTCACGCCAAGGCCCAAAGACGCACAGGAGAGGAAGAAAGTAATCGTGTGAAAGGGACGCTCGTGCGCCACTGGCAGGGACTTTTCCCCGAAACGTCCGCAGGGCGACGCAGCTACGTTCTATCCTTGCCCACTCCGGCTGCGGGCGTCTGCCCGGAACCGGCCCATGGTGGTGTTGAAGCGCTTCCGGAAGATCCGCCCAAGATGGGTTTCGCAGGCGAAGCCGCAGCGCAGGGCGATCTCCCCGATGTTCAGGTCGGTTTCGGACAGCAGGGCCCGGAGGCGCTCCAGACGGACGTGCTCGATCTCTTCTCGGATGGTGCGCCCGGTCGCGTTCCGGAAGCGGATTTCGGTCGCCCGCCGTGAGAGGCCGCAGACCCGCGCGACGTCCGTGACGCGGAGGCACGGGTTTTGCGTATTGATCTGGATGTAGCGCAAGGCACTGGCCATCTTCTGGTCGGCGATGGCGGTCCATTCCGTGGACTGGCGCGTCACCACGCGGATCGGCTCCACGAGGTACTCCCGCTTGCGCAAACGTTCGCCGCGCATGAGGCGATCCAGATGCGCGGCGATACAGTATCCGGCGGGCCGGGGGTCGCATTGGACGCTGGAAAGGGCCGGCACCGTCGCCTCGCAGATCCACTCGTCGTTGTCGACACCCAGCACAGCCACCTCGTCCGGGACGGAGATGCCCGCGTCCATGCAGGCGTCGAGCACCTGCTTGCCGCGCCGGTCGTTTGGCGCGAAAAGGGCGACGGGTTTGGGAAGCGCCCTCAGCCAGGCCTCCATCCGGGGACGCTCGGCGGCCCAGTCGCGCTGCTCCGCGTCGGTGCACGGGCCATACACGTGACATACGGGGTGCCCGGCTTTTCGAAGCGTCTTGCGGAAGCTCTGCTCGCGCTCGCGCGACCAGTAGGTCTCGCTGCGGATATCGCCGACGAAAGCGAACCGCGTGTAGTGCCGCTCCGAAAAATACTCTGCGGCCATGCGCCCGATGGCCGCCGAGTTCCAGAGCACGCACGGGTAGGGGAACAGGGGATACGAAGGCTGGCGCATGGGGTGCGGCTGGAGCAGGACGACGACCGGCACGCCGGTTCCGGCGATGAGCCGAGCCTCTTCGGCTGTGTGGTGGTCGGCAGCGATGATGCCGTCGCACCCCCACTGCTTCAAATCATGTAACTGATACATCCACGGCCTGTTTTCCTGTTGGTAAATGCGCCACGGCCCATGTTCCTGCGCATACTGCAAGACGCCCTGCAACGCCTCGTGCAGGCCCTTGACGATCGTCGACGTCAGGATGACGACGTGTGGGATACCGGACGTGTTGCGCTGCGTCTGCATAGCCCGATTGTAATGTAGACGTTCGATTTTTCGCAACCGTTAAATGCGTAAAAAGTCTAAAAAAGATACGCAAAAGACGGGTCGACAAACGTGACGCTTAGCGTAAACTCATCATTGATCACGGGATGACAAAAAACGAATAGGCGTAATCGGAGTAAAACACGCATGACTATGAAGAATAGAAGCACGCTGACGGTTCTGCTCGCGCTCGTGGGTGCCGCGGCCGGCTTGCCGCTGCACGCGAAGACGGTCGCGCTCTGGAAGCTGGACTATTCGCCTTACACGGGGCTGAATGCGCGGTGTCTGGTTGATCCCGCGAACGACTTTGACGTCGTCATCCAAGGGCAGCAGAAGGAGCCGCCGTCCACGCGCCCGTCGCTGCCTGCGGGCATGAGCGCGCCGTGGTCGCCCCTGCCTCCGAACCCTGACCTGGCCGCGGGCCTGCTGGACACGACGGCTAGCACCAATGCCATCTACTACCCGCACGGCATCCTGTTCAGCTCCACGGGGGTCGTCTCCGCCGTTAACAATCCCGCGCACAGTTTCACCGTTGAGGGCTGGCAGTGGCACGACAACTGGTATGTGCCTCCCATCGGGGGGTTCACCCCTTTCTTTTCGCTCGGAAAGAGCGATGGCTGGCGCTTCGGCCTATATAATCTGGACGACACCAACGCGCTGCATTTTCTGCTCTCGGACTACCGCGCCCCGAACAGCTTCAGTCTGGTTTTACCGACGCCCATTTCCAAAGCGACCCTCTACCGGAGCTGGTGTCATTACGCGCTTGTTTACGACAGCGTCGGCGGCGGCGGGCTGGGCACGTGGGAGATTTTTGTCAATTCGCAATCTTACGGCGTCGTTACGAACAAAAGCAATCAAGCGGCACCGGGCCCGGCGGAAGGGTTCTACCTGGGCGGCGACGGCACCGGCTCCCAGTTTTTCGACGCAGGGGCTTACGACTATTGGCGCGTCTCGGATCAGGCGCTGGCGACCAATCAGTTCCTCAACGCCGGGACAGCGGCAAGCGTGCCGAAGACGCTGGCCTTCTACCGGCTGGACGTCAATCCGGATGGTTCATTCGACCTCTCCAACCGCGTGGCAAACGCGTGGCACCTCACCTCACCGCCTCTCGGCAACAGCTCTTCGCAGCTCACCGCCAACGTTTCACAGGCGGTGCCCGCCGTGCCCCGCGATCCGAATTCCTGCGGGCCTTTTGTAGGCAGCCGTACGGCCAACACGGGCAGCATCACGTTCAATTCCGGATCGGCTGGCGCGAACGCCTACCTGCTCAACACGACCGGGCTGGGTGCCCGGCTCGACACCAACCTCGCCTGGACCGTGGAGGGCTGGGTCAACTTTCGGGAGCTTGCGGGGCGCCAGGTCATTTTCGATGCTAAGCAAAACAAAGGGCTGGGGACCGGCTGGATGTTGCTGAACCATCAAGGTGACGGTATCAACACGCGCTACTGCCTTTACATCGGCGCGGTGCCCAGCTACTTCCCGTTCCCGCTGTCCGTGCAGGGCGAAACCCCGATCAACACCTGGATCCACCTCGCGCTGACGTTCGATCCCGCGGCGGGCCCGGGCTACCAAGGCGCGTGGGAGCTGTTCATGAACGGGCGCACGCTGGGGCGCATCGAGTACTCGAACGTATGGACCCGCGTCTCGACCGCGCCGGCGGACTTCTGCATCGGCGGACGTGTCAACGCCATTTACGACGCCCTGCATGGTTCCCTTGACCTGGTGCGTGTGACGCAGGGCACGCTTGCGACCAACCAGTTCCTGAACGCGGGCGGCTATGTGGCGACGACCCAGGCGGTCGCGACGACAGCCTACTGGAAGCTCGACAGCGACGGTAACTCCGTGGATTTCTCCAGCCAAGTGGACCCTCGCTACACGCTGGGCGTCGCCACCAATACCGCCTCGCCCGCAGGCAGGGTAAAGCGTGTTGCAAGGACGCTGCTGAAGGTCGATGCCACGCCTGGATTTATCGGCGACCCTGCCGCCAACGCGGGCTCGCTCCTGTTCACGAACGGTACGGGACTGACGGTCGGCAACCTCGGCGTCAGGCTTGAACTCGACACGCCGTTCACCGTTGAGGGCTGGATGAACTGGGAGGGCAGCGCGCCGCGAGAGGTCCAGGCGCTCGCCGGAACGCGCTTCGATACCGAGACGGGCTGGCTTCTACCCCCCGTCGGCACGGCCAACCGGGCGCTGTTCGGCGTGCCGTCAGGCTGGCTGCTGACCCTTCAAAAGCGCGGCGCTGACGTGGCGTTTCACATTGCCTGCGGCACGGCGGCCACGAATGATTTCACGGGGAGCACTGTCGTCATCGACGCCGATCTCGCGGTCCTGCCCGCTGCACGGCTCTCGGGGCAGTGGCGTCATGTCGCGCTGGTTTACGATCCGGCTGTGAACGACCGCGGCCAGTGGACGCTTTATCTGGACGGCATAAAAGCGGGTTCGATCGCCCATGCCGCGGCACCTTTCTTCAACCACGATAGCCACCGCTTCCTGCTCGGTGGCCGGGCGGGCGGCACGGACAGCTTCGACGGCCTGCTCGACTGCTGGCGCGTCTCCAGCGGCCTTCGCGGTCGCGAAGACCTGTTGTATTTCAATCTCTGGAGAGGAACGCTTATCCGTGTACAATAGCCCCCGGCTTCTTTATTGTGCGCTCATGCTCCCGCTCTTGTGTGCCGTCGGGCAGCCCCTGACCGCTGACCAGCGGCCAGAGGGGGGTGTGGCGTGGGTGACGAACGGGTTGGATTTCGCGGAGGGGAGCTTGAAGCTCTCGACGCTTCCATGGCTGACCGCCACGCAGGGTCAAATCGATGTCGAGTGCCAGATGCCGTCGGATTGGCCGACCGGGGACGACGCGGTGCTGTTCCACGCCCAATCGAAGACTCACGTTCACGCCACACTTTTCTTCCGCAAGGGTGCGCTGTGGGCCGTCTATAAAGGCGGCGAGGCGTTCTTCGCCTCCGTGCAGCTGCCCGAAACCACGAAATGGGCTGCCGGGTCTTGGCATCGGATCCAGTTCGGCTGGCGGCTGGCCGAGGACGACGCCGGGGTGACGGTAACGAACGATGTCTCGTTTGCGTTGCTGGCCGACGGACAGTTGGCGGGCGAGGGCTACGGACGGGTGATGGCGCCATGGCCAGCCCTCTGCGAACTGGGCGGAAAAAACGGGACCGCGTTGTGGCGGGGCCCGGTGCGCCGACTTTCACTCACGCCCAAGCCCCTGCTGCTGTCCGAGTGCCTGCCCGAGTTGAAAGCGGGCGAACGGACGATCACCGTCAAAGCGGATCAGCCGGCCGGCCCCTGTTACCGGTTCTGGACCGTGGCCAACTGCAATGGGCCCCACCGGTTCTTGAAGCCGGGATACGCGGAAGGCCTCGTGAAAGGGCAGCCGTTCATTAGCCAGATCAACGCCGTCTACCTGTTGGGCGGACGTTATCCCGACCAGAACGTCTGGTATCGCGGCGTCGCGGCGGATGGACGGCTTGATGTCGACTTCTCGGGCTTGGTCGCGCAACTCCGGGCGATGCTCGACGGCGGCTTGACGCCGTGGATCGTGCTGGACAACACG
>JBBRJN010000064.1:0-10089 GCA_038219365.1 Kiritimatiellia bacterium
GCTGCCGGCCTGAGCCCGGTGTCAGGGCTGCTGTACGCGCTGGCGCGGTTTCCGGAGCCGTCAACCGCCGCAGCAACCCAGTAATAATACGTCGTGCCGACGACTGCCGTGGAGTCTGAATAGGTCAGCGCGGTCTGCCACGTGCCGAGCGCGGTTTTCGTCCCCCCTGAGGAGGTCGCCCGGTACACCTGATAATACGAGGCACCCGTGGCCGCGCTCCATGTCACCGTCACCGCGCTAGACGCAGAGTCCGTCGCGCTCACGCCTGTCGGAGCGGAGAGGGCACGGTATCCCGTATCCGAAGCGCTGAAGGCGCTTGTGCCCACGCTGTTCGTGGCCTTGACCCAGTAGTAGTAGAGCGCACCTGCCGTCGCCGTACTGTCGGTATATGGTGTCCCGGAAGACCCGCCTAGCCGGCTGGCGGAGGCTGAACTGTTGGACGTGTGACGGTACACGCTGTAGCCGGTCGCGCCCGCCGCCGCCGTCCACGAGACGGCCACGCTGGCGGTCGAGAGTCCGTCCCCGGCAGACACTCCGGTCGGCGCGGAGGGCACGGAGGAGCTGATCACGGTCAGATTTACGCCCCACTGATTGCCGACCGAACCGGAACCCGGGGTATATGAGCCCGAGCCGGTGCTTTCGGTATAGCCGGTACTGGTTGACGTGCTGGCGGTGATGGTCGTGGTCTGAGTTCCTGTCATACTCCCCGAAGTCGCGGTCAGACGGTACGAATGCGTCGCGGGGGAGGTCGGCTTGGGCACTGGAATTGCGTAGATGCCCCGCGCGTTCGAGGTGACGGTAGCCAGCGTCGTACTGGTCGTTTCGTTTACTGCTACAATGGAAGCGCCACTCACAGGGGTGCCGGCACCGTCCAATACGCGTCCGCTGATAATCTCCCCGCTATGTGTGGGAAAGATGTTATACACGATGCTATCCACCACGGTGAAAGAATACTGATCGTTTTCGGCGGGATTCACCGTCGGCAGGTTGTACCACGCATCATCGCTACCCGCCCACCCCATGTTCAGATGGACATACAACGTGCTGCCGGAATAACCGTACCCGTCCCCGACCACTTCGTGCCCATCGCCGCCGCCCTCAATACCAAAGACAACGGGATATCCCGCATCAAGGTTCGCGAGAGCGGCTTTGGAGTAATAACTGTTCACGCCGTTGTTGTTCAAGATGATAACGCTACGCGCATACGCAAACCGGCCGGTAAAGGCTTTCGCCAAATTCATGTCGAGAGCACCGGACCCGCCGGAAGCGTATTGCATGTAACAGGCGATGCCGACATCCGACGTCAGCTTGCCGATTGCCTGCCGTTGCGCCAGCGTAATCGAGCTGGACGGAATAAGCGGCATACTCTCCCATGAATACGCCCCGCCCTGCATGGTCTTGGGTGTCGCGGTGCCATTCACGAAACAGGTGTAGGTTCCGGCAACGACCGAAGACGACGGAAATTGATGGTACCGCATGATCTGCGAGCCCGCCGTCGCGACACACCCGCACACGTAATTGTTTGGCGTGTAGTAATTGTATGTTGGATTGCCGTTGACCGTCGATTGGCTCCACGTCGATTGTAAGAGCGGGGAGACGCGCTCATCGCTGACCGAAGACAATCCCAACGTCCCCATTTGGTCCGTTAGCAGGCTTGCCCACTCCGCCTCAGGCGTAACGCCCCCGGCTTGCGCCGCCAATGCCTGTACCTGCTGCAGGGCCAGATGCGCGTTGGCCTGCGCTTTCCGCTGCGGCAAGTCCTTGTTCAGCATCACCCAGAAGGGATTGTTGGGATCCACGACTAGGTCGTCATTTCCCGAGAAAGCGATAATCGGTGTGATGCCGTCATCGGCCGATGTCACCACAAACCCGCCTTCCGCAAAACGCACCACATGAAACAGCGGCTCACCCGCCTCGCTGGAGTATGTTTTCGCCTCGCGGACCGTCTGGCCGATTTTGGTCTCAAGCGGGTTGGGCGAACGTTTCACCCAATTGCCCGCGGCCATTCTCGCTTGCTCAACCGTAATTTCCGCCGCCCACGCTGTCAGGCATGAAGTGAGAAATCCAACCGCACATGCGACACTCTGCTTACGTAAGCTATTCCATTTGCGTTTCATTTTTGCACCTGCTTTCCATTACGGGAAGCGCCACAACCATGTTCGTTTGATTATAAATCTCATCTTCCTCAATCTCAACTGTTTCCATATAGTACCATCCGTGCCAGTAGTCGTCAACGCCTACAGCAATTCTAATTTTGACTTAGGTCGGGGTGGCACCGGACCCTCCCATGCCCATAAAAAGCCGCTTTCGCAGGAAAGGGGCGGGAGCCACCCCGACCGGCAGTGTCTTGAAAAGTCAAATTTAGAATTGCTGCAACGTCTAGCAATCGACTTTCTTTTTAGTGCTGTTGTCGGTTTGTAAGGCACTCACTTTCCCTTGACCTCCCTTGACTGATTACCCGTTAGTGAGGTTTGTGCCTTGTCGCATCGGTATGGGTTCCTCTATAATCGGACGCATGGGAATGGCACAAGAGGCGATTGACAAACTCCTTATCATCGCGGGCACCGGCAGTTATCCTGCCTGTATCGCGTGCGGCGCGCGCAAAGCAGGCGTTCGGCACATCACGATCCTGGGGATCCGCGGCATGACCGCCCGCGCGACCGCCGCGCTAGGAGATGAGGTGGTTTGGTTCGGCGTCGGTGAGATGCGTGCGATCTTTTCCTGGGCGGCGAAGCAGGGTTTTAAGGCAGGGATCATGGCCGGGCAGATCCATCCGCTGGCGCTCTTCCGGACCCGTTTCGACGATCTGGCCCGCACCTGGCTGAGCGGCCTGCCGATCAAAAACGCCCACACCCTCTTCGGCAAGGTGGCGATCGAGATGGAGAAGATCGGCATCCGCGTGTTGCCGGCCTCCTGTTATATGGACGACACCGTTCCCGGCGCGGGGGTGCTGACCCGGCGCGCGCCGGACGAGCGGGAGCTGCGCGATATCACGTTCGGACATCAGGTGGCGCGCGATATCTGCGGGCATGATATCGGCCAGACCCTGGTTGTGAAGGACGGCATGATCTTGGCCGTCGAGGCCTTTGAAGGCACCAACCAAGCGATTCGCCGCGGTGGTAAACTCGGCGGCAAAGGCGCGGTCGTCGTCAAGGTCGCCAAAGAGGGGCACGACATGCGCTTCGATATTCCGGTGATCGGCGCGGCGACGGTCGCCACACTTCGCAAAGCGGGCGTTTCGGCCCTCGCCTTTCAGGCCGGACGCCTCGTCATGCTCGAACGTGACAAGGTCATCGCTGCGGCGGACAAGCTGAACCTCGCCGTCATCGGCCTCGACAGCGGCCTTCCGTCCGCGCCGCTGCGTCCCTAACGCGCTTTTTTTATCCAGCCTTATGAACAACTTTCGTATTTTGATTTGCGCCGGAGAGGTGAGCGGCGACATGCACGCCGCCGCGCTGATGCGCGCGCTGCGCGAGCGCATCGCCGGGCCTGTAGAGTTCCGCGGCTTCGGCGGCGACGCCATGAAGGCCGAAGGCGCGGAGCTGCTCTACCACACCGACCGCATTGCGATCATGGGCATCACGCCGGTCATCCAAAACCTGCCCTTCCTGCTCGGCATGATCAGGCACATGAAGCGCGAGATTCTCTCCTGGAGACCGGATCTGGTGCTGACCGTCGACTATCCCGGCATGAATCTGCGCTTGGCCGCGTTCGCGCACGACAACGGCTTCAAGACCGTCCACTACATCTGTCCGCAGGTGTGGGCGTGGCATCGCAGCCGCATCCCGAAGATCGCACGCATGCTGGACCTGTTGCTCTGCATCTTTCCGTTTGAGCCAGCCCTTTTCAGGTCAACGCCGCTCAAGGCCGTGTTTGTGGGTCACCCGCTGGTGGATCGCGCGGCCGAAACCCGCGCCGCGCCACCGGCCCCGCTGCCCTGGCAGGGCCGCCACCGCATCGGGCTGCTGCCCGGCAGCCGCATCAGTGAGATCACCCGCATCCTGCCGCGGCTGCTCGAGGCTGCCGTGCTGCTTGAGCAGAGGCTCGGCGGCGACTGCTCGTTTGTGATTCCCGCGCCGACCGCCAAGATGCGCCTGCTGGGAGAATCCATTGTCGCCGCGGCACACGTCAAACCGCAGCGCTTGGCGTTCGTCGATGGCGCGGCACGGCAGGTGATGCTCCAGGCCCACGCCGCGGCAGTGGCCTCGGGCACCGCCACGCTGGAGGCCTGCCTGATGCGCTGTCCCACCGTGCTGGTCTACGACGCGTCTTTTCTCACCTATCTGATCGCCAAGCTCTTCGTCAAGGGCATCAGACATCTGGGGCTGGCCAACATCGTCGCAGGTCGTGAGGTGATGCCCGAACTGTTGCAGCACGATTTCACGCCGGAACGCTTGGCCGACCAGTTGTACCGCTACCTGACCGACGCGGGTGCCCGCGCCGCCGCCTGTGCGGACCTGGACGCAACCAACGCTCTGCTCGGCTCCGGCAACGCCTCTGAGCGAGCCGCCATCGCCATTCTAGGGAGCCTCGCGCCTGAGCCAGCCCACGGTCATGACCCCTGGAGAAATACCTGATTGTCGGTGCGTTAACATGAGAGTGAAAGCGACAGAACGGGACGAGCCGCCGGCCGCGGTCATCCGGGTATTGGCGAGCGCGCACGGTTTGAACATCGCCCCGTATGACGAGTCCTTTTCTGCTGAAGGCGATCAACAAGCGGCAGGCGATCACCCGCCTTCTGACCGTTACGGCTTACTGCGAACATCTGGCCGAACACCGCGCTGAGGCTGAGGCTCTTTGTCTTTCGCTATTATTTCACGCTTACGGACGAGGGTCGACTTTTCCGCTTATGATCTGCTGAATGGCCTTTCCGCTGCTCCTGCCGCCAGCATTTATGGCGTTTTCGACCTGATCCTCTGCTGTAACCTGCTATTTTACTACCGGCCTGCTGTGAGGCAGCAGATCCTTGACAAGGCTTGCCGCGCGCTTTCTCCCGGAGGGTATTTTGTGACCGGTGAAGCGGAAAGAGAGAGCGTTGCAAAGCAGAAAGAACTTCATGCGGTGGCACCCTCGTCACCCATTTTTCAAAAGCGAGGACGTGCATGAAACTGAAAGACCTGTGTTTGGCTGAGAATGATCGGGAGCGTGAGGCCATCCTTCAGGATATGGACGCCCGCGAGGGCGACGCCCATCGGCAGTTCACGATCCTTTACGACTGCTATCGAGCAAGTGGACCCGTCCCAGCCGCTCTATGCCGACCTTACGGTAATCCGCACGGCGGCCGAGCGTTCCGCCGATCTTACCCGGCAGTTGCTGGCCTTTGCCCGCAAACAGATCGTCGTTCCCAAAATTCTGAACCTGAACGAGATCGTGGAGGCGATGCTCAAGATGCTGACGCGGCTCGTCGGCGAGAACATCGCCCTGAACTGGCTGCCGCGTACCGATCTGTGGCCCATCCGGGCTGACCCTGTCCAGATTGACCAGATTCTGGCAAACCTGTGCGTCAACGCACGGGACGCCATCGCGGATGTCGGTAAGATTACCATCGAGACGGATAATGTCGCGTTTGACGAGGCCTACTGCGCGGGTCACTCTGAGGTTGTTGCCGGAGACTATGTGCGGCTCACCGTGAGCGACGACGGACGGGGCATGGACAAGGAGACGAAGGCGCATCTTTTCGAACCTTTTTTCACGACCAAAGGCATGGGCAGAGGCACCGGTTTGGGCCTGGCAACGGTCTACGGCATCCTAAAGCAGAACAGCGGTTTCGCCAACGTTTACAGCGAGTTGGGGGAGGGCTCGGTCTTCAAGATTTACCTGCCCCGGCATGTGGGTCAAGCCGAGTCGGTACGGGAGGAAGGCGTGGGCAAGCCGAATCAGCGTGGCCGCGAAACCATCCTGCTGGTGGAGGACGAGTTGACCCTTCTGAAAATGACCACGCGGATGCTCGAAAGCCAAGGCTATACGGTGCTGGCGGCCAGCACCCCGTGCGAGGCCATCCGCTTGGCACAAGAGCACGCCAGCGAGATTCGCCTCCTGCTGACGGATGTGGTCATGCCCGAGATGAACGGATGGGACCTTGCGAAGAAACTGGTGGCACGCTACCCTCATCTCAAGCGCCTGTTTATGTCAGGCTATGCGGCTAACGTCATCGCTAACCACAACGTGATGGATGAAGGTGCGCACGTAGGCTTCCTCCAGAAGCCCTTTTCCTTTATAAAACTGTCGGCGAAAGTGCGAGAGTCGCTGGATGAAAACAATGACGCGCACGCCGGTGGCTAGGCCAAAAAATGCCGCTCCAGCCAGGTGACGATCACGCGGCCAACATCTAGCTTGCTTTGCAAGGGCAGGTCGGCCGGAGATTCGGCGGCGGAGATGAGGGTCACGCGGTTGGTGTCCACCGCAAAGCCTGCGTCAGGCAGGGTCACGTCGTTCGCGACGATCAGGTCGAGCCCTTTGGCCGCCAGTTTCCGCTGCGCCTCGGCGAGCGGGTCGCCGGTTTCAGCCGCGAAGCCCACGAAGAGCCGTGTCTCTTTGAGCGGTCGGACGGTTTTCAGGATGTCGGGGTTGGGCTCCAGTTCCAGCACGGGGTTCATCTCAGATTTTTTGAGCTTGGTTGCGCTCAGCTGTTTGGGGCGCCAGTCGGCCACGGCGGCGCACATGACCAGCGCGTCATGCTGCGGCAGGTGGCGTTGCACTGCGTCGAGCATGTCGAGGGCGCTCACGACATCCACGCGCGTCACGCCGGGAGGCGTCGACAACGTCACCGGGCCGGCGATGAGCGTCGCGGTATGGCCGCGTTCGGCCGCGGCCTGCGCGATCGCGAAGCCCATCTTGCCGGTGGAGCGGTTGCTGAGGAACCGCACGGGGTCGAGATGTTCGCGGGTCGGACCTGCGGTGATGAGAAGTTTCATAAAAAAAGGTGGATAGACTGTAGGGTATTAGGCTGTTAGGTTTGACGCGAAGCTTAACAAATAAGCTGACGATATGCCACACGCCCGAACAGTCTACCGGCAATTTTAAATTTGGCTAAGAAGCGCCTCACGGCGCCACTACCAACAGGAGAAAGCCCGGCGTTTCCGTTTGTAGCAGGGCACTGAAGATGCTTGGACCGGCTACCGGACGCGGCCACATACGCCGGGCTTTCAACACCCTCGTCACTTCGCTCTGCGTCTCTGCGTTATAATTCTCTCGAAACTCGAACCCTCTTTGACCCCCGACAGAGTTCACGGTTTGGATTGACAATTCAGAGGAGGGGTTGTGATAATACCGCCCACAATAAGTCAGGGATGGAAGACACCACAAACTGAACAGCGCCTCACGGCGCCACTACGAACGGAAGAAGGAGAAATAGGATATGTTGAACACGATGCCGATGGCCACGCGCATTAAACTCAGCCTGATGATGTTTTTACAGTTTATGATGTTCGCGGTCTTTTGGGCCGCTCTCGCGCCATACGTCACCAACCAGGGCGAAAGCTGGGCATCGTGGAAGCCGTGGATCTTGTCGACAATGGCGCTGGGCTCGCTGGCCTCGCCACTGATGGGGATGTTTGCCGACCGTTACTTTAACGGTGAAAAGGTGCTGGCGATTTCTAATCTGATCTGCGCGGTGATGCTCTTCATGACGGCACGCGCGACATCGGGATTGGAAGTTTTCGTCTGCCTGCTGATCGCCTTGCTGTTTTACATGCCGACATGGGGGTTGACCGCGGCGATCGCGATGGCCAACAGCCCGGCTGAGCAGTTTCCGCAGATCCGCGTGTTTGGTACCATCGGCTGGGTTTCGTCCGTGTTGTTTGGCCTGGTGGGCATGCACGTGTTCAACGTCAAGATTGACGGAACGGGTATTCCGTTCTACTGCGGTGCCGGCGCGGCGATTGCCGCAGCGCTCGTCGCCTGGATGTGTCCTGCGACACCCCCCAAGGGCAAAGGCCAGCCTTTCTCGGTTATCGACGCGCTCGGTTTGCGTGCGCTGTCCATGCTGAAGGATAAGAATTTTGCGGTGTTCATTTTCGTGACGCTGGTGGCCATGATCCCCTTCAACATCCACTTTGCGTTCTTGGGAGACTTCCTCGCCTCGAAGGGTTTCCAGCAAGTGACGGCTGTGAGCTATATCGGCCAGGCTGCGGAAGTCTTCTGCATGTTGTTGGTGACGTGGGCCATGCGAAAATTCGGGGTGAAGTGGTCGATCATCGCGGGCTTAGTCGCCCTGACGATTCGCTATGTTGCTTACTATTTCGCGGCCGAGGACATGACCTCTCTGGTGTATGTCGGCATCCTGATCCACGGCGTGATTTTCGGTTTCTTTGTGGTCGGCGGCCAGGTTTATGTCGGTAAAACGGCGAGCGCGGACATGCAGGGACAGGCGCAGGGCTTCTATGCTCTGATGGCCTTTGGCGTCGGCTCGTTCATCGGCACGTTCTTCAATGATGCGATTATCAAGTTTTACACCAAGCCAGAGGTTTTGCAGGGCGGAACCACCGTGCTGAAGGGAAACTGGGAAAGCATTTGGCTCGTGACGCTGGCCTGTGCAGTCGTCTGCACGGTGGTGATGGCGCTCTTCTTTAATCCCAAGGTCGACGAAAAGAAGGCATAGCCATGGCCCGTTATCTGGTCGGAGTCGATAACGGAGGCACCCTGTCCAAGGCGGCGGTTTTCACGGATGACGGTCGCGAGTTGGCGGCCGCCTCCCGCAAAGTCGCTATCCTTGAACCGCAGCCCGGCTGGTCCGAGCGCGACATGGACGCCATGTGGCGCGGCACAGCCGAGGCGATCCGCGAAGCCCTTGGCAAAGCGGGGGTCGACGCGGCGGAGGTCGCCTGTGTCGCCTGCACCGGCCACGGCAACGGGCTGTACCTGATCGATGCGGACGGCGAGCCTGTCCGCAACGGCATCAACTCGATGGACGGCCGTGCGGCGGGCATCATCGCCCGGTGGAAGGCCGATGGTATCGATGCCAAGGCGCTGCCCAAGACCGCGCAGTGCATCTGGCCCGCGCAGCCCAACGCCTTGCTGGCGTGGCTGCGCGACCATGAGCCTAAAGCCATTGCGCGCGCCTCCGCGCTGCTGATGGCCAAGGACTATATCCGCTTCAAGCTGACGGGCGAAGTGCAGATGGAACTGACCGACATGAGCGGCACAAGCCTCATGAACGTGGTTACCGAGCAGTACGACGACGAGGTGCTGGCGCTCTTCGGACTTTCTGAGATGAAGCGCCTGCTGCCTCCGCTGGTGAAGACCGCCGATCTCTGCGGTACGGTCACCTCGGCGGCGGCGGCTGCCACGGGGCTCAAGGTCGGTACGCCGGTCGCCGGCGGCATGTTCGATATCGATGCCTGCGGCTTGGCTTCCGGCTGCGTGGACGAGCGCCAGTTCGTGATGGTGGCGGGCACGTGGGGCAACAACCAGTACATCGCGAGGCAGCCGCTGGTCGACAAGGGGCTCTTCATGACCTCTTGCTACAGCATGCCCGGCTGGTACCTGATGCTCGAAGGCAGCCCCACGGGCGCGGGCAATCTGGAGTGGTTCGTCAGCGAATTTCTCGGCGACAAGCAAGAACTCCTCAAGCAGGCGGGGCAGGGGCCGGTCTACGCGTGGGCCGATGAGGCCGTGCGCACGATGGTGCCGCGCGAAAGTGACCCGCTCTTCCTGCCCTTCTTGTACGGTTCGAACGTTGGGTATCCGGCCAAGGGGTGTTTTCTCGGACTTGAGAGCCGGCACACGCGGGATGATGTGATGCGCGCGGTGTATGAGGGGTGCATCTTCTCGCACAACTACCACCTGCAGCGGCTCTATGCGTTCCGTGCAAAACCGGAGGTCATCCGGCTGACCGGCGGCGCGGCACGCAGCGCGGTGTGGGTTCAGCTGTTCGCGGACATCTTCCAGCTCCCGGTCGAGATTCCCGATGGGTCGGAACTCGGCGCGCTCGGCGCTGCTATCGCTGCGGCGGTGGCTTGCGGCTTGTATCCGTCTTACGAAAAGGCGGTCGCGTCCATGACGCGCATCGCTCGTCGGCACGAGCCCGACCCCGCTCGTCGCAGCGTCTATGCGGCACGCTACGCGAAGTATCTCAAGGCTATCGAGGCG
>JBBRJN010000065.1:0-10040 GCA_038219365.1 Kiritimatiellia bacterium
GGGTATCCAGTGCGGCACGTTGGTCGCCCATATCCCGATCTTCTCGCCGCGCTCGACTCCCAGCGCCATCAGGCCACACGCCAGCCGGTCAACCTCGGCACCGAACTCGTACCAAGTCAGACGGAAATCGCGGTCCGCATACACCAGCGCGTCCTGCGGCCCGCAGCGGGAGATCGTCTGGTCCAGCAGTTGGCCCAGCGTGTAGTCGCGTGTGACCGGCAGGTTATTCCACGGCAACCCGGTTGAGACGGATTGCTTAAAGGGCGGTTTGCACGGTGCGGTGCCGAGCCCGTCCGTCAGCTTGAAAAGCGTCGTTTCCATAGGCGAACACCCTGTTACATCGGCATGAAGACCACGGCGTAAATCGCCGCAGGGTGGCCGCCAGACGCTTGGACGAGATGCTGCACGACCGAGTTATAATAGGCCGAGTCGCCGGGCTTAAGAAGCTGTGAGACGCCGTCGCAAACCAGCTCGACTTCGCCTGACACCACGACGATGAACTCCTCGCCTTCATGCGAGGAAAGCGGTGCCGACGCGTTTGCCGCGATCTCGATATAGAACGGCTCCATGTGACGGTCCGTCTTGCCGCGCCCCAGCGGGAAGTAGTGGAACCCGCCCATCGCGCAGGCTTTGTGTGCAGCCAGTTCGCCCATCCGGGCATCGGCACGCACAATGACCGGATCAGGCGAGTACTGGTCATCCATAAAGGTTCCGAGGCGCTGTCCCAGCGTCCGGGAGAGCTTTACCAGAATGCCAAGCGCGGGATAAACCTCGCCCGACTCCACCGCCGCGATTACGTTCGCGCTAACGCCCGACTTCTCGGAAAGCTCTTCCGCCGTCATCTGCAAGCGCTCACGATACACCCTCACGCGCTCCGCCACTTTGCATCCATCGGCCATAAGCACCCCTCGAGTGAATTGCGGCGGCGCGCCCGTGCCGCGCCGCCGTACAAGCGACCGCCGTCTTACCGGAAGATCACATACAGAATGGCCGTGACCACCACCACCACGACACCCCCCCACTTGGCGCTTTTCGAAGGCTCAAGATTGAGGTGCGTATTGGAGTGAAACTGAACCGGCTGCGGCAGCTTGGCGAAAAATCCGATCACCGTCATCACCGCCAGCACGATCACCATACACACGGCCATGCGGTTCAGGAAATCGAGCTGCGGCATGTACTGCTTGAACAGGAAATAGAGCACCGGGTTCAGCAACAGCCCCACCACGCCGGTCACGCCAGCCGCGGTGCGGTTCAGCAGCCCGAAGAGAAAGACCGCCAGAACGCCGGGAGAGACATACCCCTGGAACTCCTGGATGTAGGTGAAAATACCGCCGAATTTCGGATCGTCCAGCAGCGGCGCCACCACGCAGCCGATCACAACGAAAACACCCACGCAAATCCGGCCGACGCCCACCAGCTGTTTTTGCGAGGCTTTTTTGTTGATGTACGCGTGGTAGATGTCGATCGAAAAGATCGTGGAAGCCGCATTCAGCACGGCGGCCAGCGAGGAGACGATCGCCCCGAGCAACGCAGCGATGATGAAGCCGAAGAGCCCCGCTTTGCCCATGCACAGCTTGGCGATCAGAAGCCCCAGCGCGGTATCGCTCTTGTAGGCAATTCCGGGAGCCTTCTGCTGAGCCGTGGCCTTGGCCGAGATTTTCGCATTATAAGCCTCGACCAGCGGCATTTTCACCGCGTTCTTGAGCTGCCAAGCTTCCGAGGGCGCGAGCACGGTGAACCCGAGGTCCTTGCTCACTCCCGCCTCGCGTGCGCTCACATAGTCCATCGCCGCGGTGTCCGCCATGTCTTTATTGAAGAGGTTGAACGCGATGATGCCGGGGAAGACGATGATGAAGGGGATGATCAGCTTCAGCGCGGCCGCGAAAACGATGCCTTTCTGACCCGCCGCCAACGAGGCAGAACCCAGCGTGCGCTGCGTGATATACTGGTTCAAGCCCCAATAGTACAGGTTCGGTATCCAGAGGCCCAGGCAGAGTGCCGTCCACGGAATAATCGTGTCAGTCTTCGGCAGAAACATGTGTAACTTGTCCGCATTGAGCGCAAAGAACCGTTGGAGCGCACTCATGTCAGCCGTCAACACAGGGGCCGCGGCGTCCGCCGCAGTGATCGCGCCAGCACCGCGCGTCAAGGTCGTGATGTCTGCTACCCCCAACGCCTGAAACGCGAAGAACGTGATCAAGATACCACCCGCGATCAGCGCGGTGCCTTGAATCAAGTCGGCCCACGCGCAGGCCTTCAGGCCCCCGGCCGCCACATAGCCGGCGGCAAGCACGCCCATGGCCCAGCAGCACGTCACCAGCGAGATGTGAACGCCCGCGTGGGCCAATAGGTCACGCATCGGCAAAGCACCCGCATAGATCACGCCGCACAGGGAGACGCCCACCAGGATGACCATCATGAACAAGGCCATGATGGAGCGGGCGTTCTTGTTATAACGGTGCTCCAAAAAGCCGGGGATCGTGTAGATGCCGGTCTTGAGAAAGTAAGGCAGAAACGCGAAAGCCACAAACACCAGCGTCACCGCAGCCATCCACTCGTAGCTGGCGATCGCGATGCCCAAGTAGGACGCGGCCTGACCTGACATGCCCACGAACTGCTCTGCCGAGATGTTGGCCGCGATCAGCGAAATGCCGATCAGCCACCAGCTCAGCCCGCGTCCAGCCAAGAAATAGTCCGCCGCGCTGCCTTCCTCACTGTGGGAGCTCTTGCTCTTCCAGAGCCCGACGCCGATGACCGACGCAATGAACGCGAGAAAGACTGCAATGTCTAAGAATCCCATGATGTTATCCTCTTCTGTTCCCTGATGCTCGGGCAGCCCGTGACGTCCCCGCCGCGGACCGTCGTGATGGTGACATCACGCCATGCCCTGACTTGACACGTTCCCTACTTTACACCGAACCGATACTCCGTCACCGTCTTGTAAACCGCGCCCGGGCGCAGGATCGTGGACGGGAAGCTGGGCTGATTCGGGCTGTCTGGATAGTGCTGGGTTTCCAGCGCCAGGCCGCCGCGGTGGCACAGATTTTTGCCCCGCTTGCCAGGAATCTGGTCCGTCAGAAAGTTGCCGCAGTAGAACTGGATGGCCGGCTCGGTGGTCCACACCTCCAGATAACGCCCGGTCGTCTTCTCGTAAAGGGCCGCCGCCGGGGCCAACTTGCCGGTCTGGCTGTTCAGCACCCAGTTGTGATCATACCCGCCACCGAAGCGGAGTTGCTCGTTGTCGGCGTTGATCCGCGCGCCGATCAGCCACGGCGAGGTGAAGTCGAACGGCGTGCCCTTAACCGGCACGGACGCCCCGGTCGGAATCAGCCCCTTCGTGACCGGCGTCATGCGGTCCGCGAAGAGCGTCAGCTCGTGATCGAGGATCGTCCCTTCGGCCTCGCCCTTGAAGTTGAAATAAAGATGCTGCGTCAGGTTCACCGGCGTGGCCTTGTCGGTCACGGCCTCATACTCGATGCGCCACACATTTTCAGGCGTGAGCCAGTACGACACGGCGACATCCAACTTGCCGGGATACCCCTGATCGCCGTCCGGGCTGGTCATCGTGAACTTGACGCCCACGCTCTTTCCTTCGGACAGCGGCTCGCTGTGCCAAACGTAGGCATCAAAGCCCTTTGTGCCGCCATGCAGGGAACACGGAAGATCGCCCGGCGCATTGTTGGTCGGCAGCGTATAGGTCATGCCGTCCAGAGTGAAACTGCCGTTGGCGATGCGGTTGCCGTAGCGTCCGATCAGCGAACCGAAATACGGATCGTACTTCTCGTATCCCGCCACATCGTTGAACCCCAGCGTGATGTCGGTCTTGGCACCCGAGCGGTCAGGCGTAAAGAGTCGCACGACCTTGCCTCCATAATCGATCACGTCCATCACCACGCCGCCCGCGCCGGTCAGCGTGTACTGGTGAACCAATTGACCATCCTTCGTCTTGCCGAAAGGCCTCACAACCACAGAAGGCTCGACCGCTCCACTTGTTTTCACATCGGCTCCTTTGTCAGAACAACAGCCCGCAGCAACACAGGCGGCAACGCCCGCACAGAGAACTCCCTGCATCCTCGTTTTCATATCAACGCTCCTTGCGGCGCGGCACGGCCACGACCCGTCGCGCACAAACGGCCTTTTACCTTGCGCCGATCGCATACGCGGCAAGACCTTTGCCGCGGCGCAAATACAGCACGCCGTCCGAAACCACCGGCGAGGACCAGTACGGCCCGTTGCCAAAATCGATCTTGAAAGACGAGACAACGGAGCACGTGTCGGGCTCAACGTTGACTAACATCACCGTACCGCCGTTTTCGTCATACGTGATCATCCCTGCCGGCGTGATGCAGAAGGAGGTTTTTTTCGCTCCCGCCACGCTGTAAACCACCTTGCCGTTTTCGGGATCAAAGCACGAGAGTTTGCCCCCGCCAGAAGAGAAGATCCGTCCCTTGTAGAAAGCGATGCCCTGGAAATGGTTATCGGGGCCTTTGTCAGACCAGACGAGTTTGGCCACGCCGCCCGAAATTTCCAGGATCTCCGAGCCGTAGCCATAGCCTGAAGAGACGAAGAGACGGTCCTTTCCGCACAACACCGGCGTGTTCGGGTGAACCGCATATTTGTTGCGGTGCGGGTGTTTCCACAACAGCGCACCCGTCGCGGCGTCCACGCCAACGACGTCATCCTCAAGCATCGTGACCACCTGCTGTTTGCCGTTGATCGTCAAGAGCGCCGGCGAGCAGTATGCGCTACGCTCGCTCAGCCCCGCGCTTTTCCAAACCTCCTTGCCGGTTTTGGCATCGAGGGCCACAATCGCGGCGTCCGGGCCGCCGGGCTGACAGATCACCTTGCCCGCGTAGATCAACGGATTGTCCGCGATCCCCCACGTGATGTTGCGCCCACCAAACGCGCCGTGCGCGTCAACCGTCCAGACAACCTTGCCGTCTTTCGTATCGATGCAGACCACATGTCCCAAGCCGCCGACAACATAGGCGCATCCGTCAACCACCGTCGGCGAGGTGCGGGCAAACTCGTAACTGGCGGCCCACTCCGGCCCGTACTGGGTCTTCCAAGCTATCTTGCCGCTCTTGGCTTCGAGCGCGTAAAGAAAACCTTCGCGGTTCTTTTTGTCACCCGTGCTGCCGGTGATATAAATCATCCCGCCGACCACCACCGGCTCGGAATACCCTTCGCCCGGCAACTCGATCCGCCACACCTGCTGAGGGCCGCCCTCGGGCCAGCGCTCCAAAAGCTTTTCCCCGGTTACAATCAAATCCCGGTTGCTGCCACGCCACTGCGTCCAATCGCCGGAACGCACCTGCAGCGCCATACAACCGGCCAAAACAAACGAGCAAAAAATACCGCGCATAGCATGTCCTTATCGAAAAATTAAAGCGTCATTCAACGGAATTGCAAGTTTAGTGAATCTTCCCGCGGATACCAAGTCGAATTTCGTTATTTACGTACCGTGCCTGTCTGTCGTAAAATAGTCAACGATGTTAGTAGAATATCATAGTGTCCTGTTGGTTTGCTCGGCGCTCTTCGCGCTGAATATTAAGGCCAGCCCGCTCGATGGCCTTTCTCAGGTTATTTCCTTCCCGCCACCGGAAGTCAGCCTCTCCCCCGCCGGCCTAACAGACGTCACCATGCCCACCTGTGAACCCGACGTGCAGAGTGGCCGCCCTGTCCTTCCCGTAGCAGGTGTCTCTTTCGTAATCCCTCGCGGCATGGAAGTCACCGCCGTCACCTTTACCCCCGGGGCGCTCCGGGAGTATCCGCTCACCGCCCCTGTGCAGTGGGGGCTGCCAACGCTCCTGCCCGGTGAAGCCACCCCGGCGGTAACGCCCGACCCGGCAATCTACCACGGAGCGCTCGCTTATCCCGATTACGCCCATCCCGCCTGGCGTGTCGACCCCTTGCCCGAGACCACCCTGCTATCCGTCCAGGTTCATCCGGTCCGCTTCGACCCGACCCGTCAAGTGCTCCTTGCCGCAGACTCCGTCACCGTCACGGTCGAGCTCCGTCCGGCTCCGCCGCCTGCTCAATCGCTTCCGGCGCAGAGCCTGCTCTCCACCCCGCTCGCTTTTTCTCCGCTCGATCCCGGCACGTCCCACACCTATGCCATCATCTCCACCTCTAACCTGATCTATAACACCCCCGCACCTTGGAATTTCCAGGCGCTTTGCGAGGCCCGCACACGCGCCGGCTTCACCCCCGCGCTTGTGACCACCGAGTGGATTTACGCAAACTATGCGGGCGTCAACCCAGCCGCCAAGATTCGGGCCTTCGTGCAGGATGCCTATCAAAAGTGGGGCTTGCGATACCTGCTTCTCGGGGGAACCTTCGAACGTGTGCCCGTCCAGACGCTCACCGTCTCTTTTACCGACCTCGTCTTCGTCCGGACAGCCGAAATTCCCGCTGACGCCATCTACTACGGTTGCCTGGACGGCACCTTTGACAACAACGGTAACGGGCGCTACGGCGAGGTGACAGACGGCGTGAACGGCGGCGATGTGGATCTCACCGCAGAAGTCATGGTCGGACGCTTCCCCGTCGATAACGCGGAGGAGCTCGCCCACATGGTCCGCAAGACGCTGCGTTACGAAAGCGCCACAGCACAGGACCTCGAACCCAATGCGCTGATCGCCGAGAAGATGGATATGGGGACCCTCGTCTATGCCACCGGGTACATGGAGGAAATCCGATACGGCAGCACGGCCTACGGCCTCAATTCACTCGGCTTCGAAACGCCTCCTTACGCGTCGGCGTTCAATGCCGACCTCACGCTGTACGACTCGGACGCGTACCGCTGGACAACCGCCGACGCGTTGGCCTTCCTCAACCATGATTATCAGACCGTCAATCACATCGGCCACGGTTCCACCAAACAATGCATCAAACTTTCCCTTTCCCAGACCTCCCAGCAAACGAGCCTGCGCGCCTTCACCAACAGCATGCCCTATTTCATCTACTCACAGGCCTGTAGTTCCGGAGCGTTCGACACGCCCGACTGTTTCGCCGAGCAAATGGTCACCGTCAGCAACGCCGCGTGCTCGGCCATCATGAACGCACGCGAGGGATGGGAGTACAACAATGTCGTCGGCGGTTTCTCGCATCGCTTCCACCGCTGTTTCTGGGATGCGGCCCTGCGGGGCACAGCCACTCGCTTCGGTGAAATCAACGAGCAGGCGCGCCGTATGAACCTCCATCTGATCAGCTCAAAGTCGGCGGACTACTGGCGCTGGGTCGACTACGAACTCAACCTGTTCGGCGATCCGGCCACGCCGTTCGCGGCCGCCGTCAACACCGTGTCTCCACTCGTCACGCAGGTGCCGCTGATCAACACGTACGACACGCAGACAGCCTACCGTGTCGCCTGTACGCTAGAGCCGATCGGCATTTACAATCCAGAGTCCGTCGAGCTCGTGTGGCAGACCGACCGCCAGCCGGGAACCGCCCACACCCAGCGCATGACCGTGGTTTCCGGCAACCTCTTCGAGAGTTTCATTGCCCCCCAACCAGCCAACACCCGCGTCGCCTATGCGATCCTGTCAAGGAACCATGCCGGTTATAACGCCCGCTGGCCTGAAACAGGGGACTCCCTTTTCACCGTCACGGAGCGCCTTGATCTGGATATCCGCGGCTCACCCGCCAACCTTGGCTCGGCGAGCCCCGACTACGGGATCTTCCACTCCGCCTCCGGGCTTGTCGTCACGGCGTCCGCTCCCGACCTGGTTGCACTCGACGATGACACGCGCTTCGCCAACAGCGGCTTTTTTGGCTTAGGCAGCGTCCCGCAAAGCGGCACCAACCACGCTGTTTCCTTTCAAATGGACACGTCCTCCTTGCTGGTCTGGCTGTGGCAGCGCGAGTTCCGCCTGACGCTGCGCTCCGACACAGGCGTGTTCCCAGAGCGGACCTTCTGGGTCCGCGAAAACGAGGGTTTTTTCGTGCCGCCTGTCCCGCAAACCGCCACAAACGGGATGGCCTACGTCTTTGCCGAGTGGCGGCTCGACGGCGTGCGCACACCCGTGGCCCCCGGTGACAGCCCGCCCGCCTTCGGCACCCTTGTCATGGGCTCGCCGCATACGCTTGAGGCGCACTATCTGCCAGTCGATCTCGACGGTGACGCAAACGGCATCCCAGACTGGTGGGAATACCGCTATTTCGGGACGAACGGTCTGGATCCGGAATCCGATACCGACGGCGACGGGTACACCTTGGAGGAGGAGTATCAAGACCGCACCAGTCCGCTTGTCGCGAGTCTCTTCCCGGAACCGCCACAAATTACCCACACGCCGCTCGATCAAACCCAGAAGCATCCCGTGCCTTTCACGATTCAGGCCCTGATCACTGATTCTTACGAGGTCAGCGACGCCACCGTCTACTGGCACCGCAAAACCGAAACGTGGCAGATGTCCCCGATGACGCTGCTTTCAAACACCCTGTTCTCCACGCAGATCGGCACCACCTCTGGGCCTGGCGACGATTTCGAATACCTGATCGTGGCCTCCGACCCTTCCGGCAGGTCCAGCCAGACCCCTGTTTATTATTTTTTCCTCTGCTATCCGGTCGCCGACACCTCCCGCTTCCATGACCTTTCTTTCGTGGCGCTCCCCACCCAGCAAATCGTCTCCACCTACATGAACCTCCACAACACCGGCAACGCGGACCTGATTTGGACCGTGCGCCTCGCGCGTGTCGAAAGCATCCTCAGCACCAACTTGCCCTGCTGGAACTGGCAGTCGCTCGGCCAGGCGTGGCACGTCTCGACCAACCGCTCTGCCTCTGCCCCCTACGCGCTCTACAGCCACCTCGTCTCAGGTGCCATCAAGAACGTGCCGGTCCGCTCATCCATCACCCTGCCGCCCCTGCGGATCGGCCAAGGCGCCTCCCTCGCCTTCAACTACTGGATCAGCTCCGAAGTCCACCAAAACACCACGCGCGCGTTCGATGGCGGCATCGTCGAGTACTCCCTGGACGACGGGGCCACCTATCAGCAACTCAAAGGCCCTTACACCCACACCATCTACGGCTGGGCCGCCTCGCCTTGGCCCGAAGGCACGCCCTGCCTCGCAGGCAAAGGCACGGAGGGCTGGCGCACCATGACCTTCGACCTCTTGAAAGAGTACCCGGAAATGAACGGCTTTTTCGGGCGGACACTCCTCTTCCGGTTCCAATACGGCGGGGACGACAACACCGACAACGAGGGCTGGTACATCGACGATGTGACCGTCATGCCGCTCCAGTGGCCAAACGGGTTTTCGCACGACATCGAAAGCTCCTACAACTACACCATCCCCGCAGGTAATAACAAGCGCATCCAATGGTCCAATCTGCCCTCCAGCATGGATGTGCGCGACGACAACCTGACCGTCTTCCTGTTGTCGAACGATCCCGCGAGCCCGCCGTACAGCTTCTACTGGCAGCTAAAAATCCGCGACTACCCGCTCCTGCCCGGACTCAAAGCCGCGCAGACCACGACAGGCGACGGTCACGTTGCGCTCACCACCGGCGTCTACGACACCGACGGCGAACCCGTCAGCCTCGCCGTTCAATGGTCCCCCGATAATGGCAAGACCTGGAGCGCCTCCGCCCTCACCAATATTCTCGCCGCCGTCGGCAACACCGTGTCGAACGCCGCCGACGGGCGCATCCCCTTCCTGCAAACTCTCTTCGAGGACGCTCTCGTCACCAACCAGCTCAGCGCCACATGGAACTCGCGCCTCCTTCTGCCCCCCCTGACAGTCAACACGCAGGTGCTTTTCCGCGTCACCGCCACCAACGGATACTTCGGCAAAACCTACACCACCGCACGCCTCACCGTCGACAACGTGCCGCCTTCCTTCCTGCCCGGCTCGCTCGCCTTCGCACCGCTCAGCACCGTCGGCCCCTACGCCCTCACCACAAATCTGCTGACCCTCGCCTGGCCAGCCGCCACCGACAACCCCTCCAACAGCGTGCTCACCTACCGCCTCACCTCTTCAAGCGGACTGACCAACCTCTTGTCACAAACCGGCACCGCACTCGCAGTCTCGAACAGG
>JBBRJN010000066.1:0-10006 GCA_038219365.1 Kiritimatiellia bacterium
GGCCTGGGTAATGGTGCAGCGAGAGGGCCGAAGCGCCGTCGGCAATCAGGTAAAGCTCCTCGTTGGAGCCGTACCCGTCGCCGTTGTTCAGGTGCCAGATCATGTCCTCGTTTGAGCTGTCGCGGCGCTTGAACCAGCCCGTGATCGTCCAGTCGCCGGTGTTGAAGTTGAGCTCGCTGGTGGTGATGACGCGGCTCAGCCGCGCGGCGTTCGCGCCGCCGTTTTCGGCGAGGTCGAGGCTGCGGCCGTTGTGTCCGAAGGCTGCGGCGACGTCGCTCTGCAGCGTGGCCGCACCGGTGCCGATGGCATCGAGCGTGCCGTCGCGGCCGAGGCCCGAGACATCGGGAACTTGGTTTGTTTCCGAAAGGTCAGGCAGTTCGAAATCGTAGGCCAGAACCTCATTCGGATCGGCGGCGGTGTCGGTGGCTGTGAAGCGGAAGGTCGGAACACCGGTGTAGCCGGGTGTCGGCGTGAAGCGTGCGGTATGGCCATCGGCGAGCAGGACGACGGTTCCGTAAACGCCGTCGCTCACGGTGAAACGCATCAGTTCCGGCGGCGTGGCGTCGTCGGTAGCGTAGTCGCGCAAGTCAATGTCCGCAGCGTTCTCGCCGTTGCCCGTCGCGCCGCCGTTCAGGGCCACGGGCGCGTCGTTGGCCGACGCGAGATTCCATGTGTTCAGCGCCGAGAGCGTCGGCAGCGTGGTGGGGAGCGGGTCCCCGCTGCTCAGCGGAACGAACCAGACTGCGAGCGTGGTGTTGGTTACGTTGGTTAGCCTGATCGCGAGTTTCATGTAGCCGGTGTTGGCGTTCTGATTGACCGGGTTGGGCGAGGTGGGCAGCGGCACGGCGTTTGTGATCTGGAAGGTTCCGCCGCCGCTGACGATTTTACACCAGAGCCGTTCCGCGCCCTGCGTCATCAGGGCCGAGGTCCCGTCAGGATCGAGCACCACCGTCGTTGTCGGGTAGGTGAAGTGCGCGAACCACCACACCGTCTTGCCCGCTGTTGCCTGGATTTCGTCCTGCACCAGCATTTCATCGCGTGCACCGAGCAAACGCGTGCCGCGCCAGACGCGTGTCATGCCGCTGTAAACGGCGGTGAGGTCGTGGATGGCGAAGCTGCCGCTCCCATCGGGCTCGCTTTGATACGCGACCAGCGGCGCGACGGCATTGAGAACCATGTCGGCGTTTGCGCTGGGATTGATCGTGAGCGTGTTCTGTCCCTCCGGCCGCATGCGGTAGTAATCCCAGCGGTCCGTGCCTGAGCTCGGTGCGCTGCTGAAGTAACCGGGGAGCGCGTAGTCGTCGCCGCCGAGATCGTGGAACCAGCGCTTGCCCAGGGCATCGAGAACGAAGGTGCCGGCGTCGAGGTTGCCATGGTCCGCGCCCATCTGCCCGCCTTTGCAGCCGATGAACGTGGTTCGGCTGTCTAGCCAGCGGCCTCGCATCGTGACCATCTCCTGCGGTTGGAAGGCGGTGTCTGCACTACCGTGGAAAGCCATGTCCGGCTGCGAGCGACTGCTTGTCAGCGAGGCTGTGCTGTCATTCCACCACAGCGCATCGAGCGCGCCGCCGCTGCCCTGGTTTTCCCACCCATCGAAGAGCGGTTGGTTGTAGCGGCGAGCGAACCATTGGAAAACCGGTCCGCGCAGCGCACCCCCCGCGCCGGCGTCGGCGAAGTTGAAGATGATGTTCGACGCGCCGAGCGCGTGGATGGGCGCGAACCCCGCCTCTGACACATCGGCGGTGCTGCTGAGGCCGAAGTCGCTGCCCAGCACCCACTCCAGTGCGGCAAACATGCGGATGCCGTACTCCGTGGTGTAGCCAAAGTACCCGGGGCCTTCATACCAGGCACCGTTGTCCGTTGTAAAGTGCTTCCATACCGGTCGCGTCGAGTTCAGCGCGCGGTTAAGGATGTTTTCCGTCAGCGCTTCGCTTTCGGATCCCACGGCGAGTGCACCGATGCTCAAGCCGCCGTTGCAGACCATGTTCCAGTTGTTGCCCGTGCTTTTTGACCAGCCGACGTTGCTCGTGTATTGCGTGAGGCCCGCGTTGAGGCCGAAGGTGATAATCGCATTCCTGATCGTGTCGCGCTGAGCCTGTGTCCAGTAGTGATAAAACCAGTCATAACCGATGGCGCAGGCGTGTGTCATTTCGGCGGTGTCGAGGAAATGCGCCGGATGCCAGTCGGGGAAAGCGGCGACCGTACTCAGTTCTTCCCACGCGCGCTCGGCATATTGGCTGTCGCCTGTGAGTTGCCAAGCGACACCCAGCTTGTACAAGCGGTCCTTGGCCGTGCGGGATTGATCGAGGATCGTTCCGCGCACGTCCTGATCGTAGGCAACGGGGTCCTGCGTGAGGATCGTGTTTGCGCTGGCGATCGTACTTTGTGCCCAGGTCTTTTGCTGGCCAGGTGTGGCGCTCAGCCACGCGGCACGCAGTTTAGCGAAGCGCTCCGCCGTGGCAAAGATGCGTGGGTGTTCCTGCGCCAAGGTGTTGAGCAGTGACGTCTCCGCAGGCTGTGCGGTGGTCAGCCCGGGCTGCACCAGCGCACTGCCTGGCACCACGCTGAAGGCCGATTCTCCGGGCTGCCTCCAGCCCACGCTCCAATGGTCCGCGCCGGTGTTCTCTTTGTGCAGCAGTTCCACGTAATAGCGTTGGCCCTGCACCAGTGCCAGCGCTGCGGATTGTTGCGACGGCTGCGCGTTCCACTCGCGATAGCCGGTGGCCGCGGACACACTCGCGATAAGAGCCCTGTTGTTGGTGGTCGCGTCCGTGCTCAGGTAAAGCTCCACGGTGTCGTCACCGCTGACCGCGAAGGTGTAGTTGCCCGACTGCGGCGGCACGATATAACCGGTCACCCGCGTCCCGTACGCATTTGTCCAGTCCTGCGCCAGACACTCGAACGAGGTGATGAATTCGCGGCCGGACGGTTTGTTCGGAAAGTTTGTGTTCGATGTGAGCGAGGAGATATCGCCACCCGCGAGGTTGCTCCAGTGCTCCTTTAGCAGCGCTCCGCCCGCTTTTTCCACTCGCGCCGGGTACAAGCGTGCTGTGGGAATCACCTCGCGCGCCCGCGCTGCGCAGGACCACTCCAGCTTCACTTTTGCGTTGCCCGTCTGTTCGATGTATTCGAGGCGCAGGTTGACCCGTTCGCCCGCTTTGAGAAACACCTGCCCCCGCATTTCCAGCGACGTTGCCAAAGAGGTGCGCAGCACCACCAGCAGGTCGTTCACCCAGAGCCGCGCTCCGTCATCCGCGGTAACATAAAACGTGTAGAGTTGCGAAAACTCCGGCTCGATCTGTCCCACCCAGGCGACGGAGAACGTGTCGGCACTCGTGAGGGACGTGCCCGAGGGAATCGCGCTGCCCCAGTCGAAATTCACCGTCGCATCCGTTCGCGTGGTTTTCAGCGTTGAAAAGGTCGCCGTGTCGAAATAGTATCCGGTGAGGCCGTTCGCGGCGAAAAGCGGTAACGTGCCGACCAGAAGCAGCGCTGGCAGCAGAAAAAGCATCTGTATACGGGGAAGGCCCTCACCGCGTAAACATCGAAGGCTTCGTCCGAGTGACAGGGATATCGCCGGATCAGGATTCATGGTAAGGGCTATTTTTGAAGCTGAACGTCATCGCAGTCGGTGATTGTGAACCGCTGCGCGTCGGGTTTCCACTGCGGGTAGGCTTGGGTTACTTCCAGTGTGTTGTTGGTGAAGGATAGCCCCTGCACGCAATACATGTCGAGCAGTGCCGGGTGGAAATGGCGGATGGTATTGCCCTCGATCCTGATATTCTTGTTGTAGCGGCTCTCCGCGCGGAACGCCGGGGTGATACCCGCGCCGACTTCGATCAGCGCGCGGCCCCAGACGCCGTAGTTGCAGTTGTCGAAGGTGTTGTTCCGTATCAGACAGTCGCTGACCCCGGCCTGCTCGTACCAGAAGCGAGCGTCACCTTCGAACAGGATCGCGGAGCCGGCGGTGTGGAAGGTGTTATTTTCCACGACGGTCTTGCCGCGTGAATTAAGCAGGATGCCGCGTGCGCGGTTGCCGCGGACGGTGCAACCGCGGATCGTCAGTTCGGCATACGGCTTGACCGAGGCGAGCGCGTCGCCGATCTCGACCGAGTCCGGCAACGGTTTTTTGAAGGTCAGGCGGGTGTATTCCTTGTTCAGACGCTCGACCTTCTTGACGACCGGCTTCGCATAGGTCATCAGCGCCGGGCCTTTGACAAGTTCCAGTGTTTCGCCCTGCTCGATAAAGTCGAATCCGTACTGCTGGGGATGGACCAGCTTCACATCGACCATCGTTGGGCTGAGGCGGTTCACGATGCGCACGTAGATGCCATGCACATTTGTGGCGTCGTCTTTTTGCAGCTCAAACAGGCAGTCTTCAAGAGTGACCTTGCCGCCGCAGTTCACGAAGTGCGTCGCATCGGCGGTGATGCTGACGATGCGGCCTTTGCCTGGCGCAGGCGTCACCTTCATGCGGCGCACCGTCAGATTGCTGCTGCGCTGGCCCAGTACGCCCATGCCGCCGCAGTGGTAGAGCGTCACGTCTTCGACGGTGACGTCGTTGCTGTCGGAGATGACGATGGCGCAGACCAAGCGGTGATTCGGCCCGAACACGAAGACATTGCCCGGCGTGCCGCTCAGCTTGTCGCGCAGGACACGCACGTGGCGGTTGCCGAGGTCTTCGGCGCGGATATCATCGCCGAGCCAATTGTCGCGGGCGCGGTAGGCCGTTTCGCGTTTGACCGGGTCGAACTCCAGCAGCGCATTCACCGGGTAAAGAGTGCGCTCTTTTTTGGGTTTGCCGTCGTGAAATTTAAGCAGCCCGTTCTCAACCGAGAAGGGGTACTCGTCCGAGATCGCGAGATCGACAAAGGTGTCGGTCAGTTGGAGGATCTTGCCTTCGCTATGGAAGGGGCGGACATAGTCCACCGAAAAGTTTCTCAGAACAATGGCGCTTGAGGAGTCGACGGTGAACGGCGACACGTAGCCGTGAAACAAGAAAGCCGAGCCCTGACCGTCGATTTCAAAGTGTTTCATTCCGGTGAGCGGGAAGGCAATGCGTTTGAGCCCTTCATCGTTGTTGCTGATGAACTGATAGCGCTCGAAGGCCATTTCCGGGTAGAAATCGTAACGGCCTTTGGGGAACACCAGTTTCTGTGCGCCGCTGTTCTTGGCCTGCGTCAAGGCCGCGCGAAAAGCCAGCGTATCGTCCTTGTCATCATCAGGAAAAGCTCCGAACAGGGAAACGTCAAGCACCCCGCCGCCGCAGGCGGCCGCAGCAATAAGATTGATGGCGAGCAAAGACCAGCGTGTCGGGTTCAGCAGTTTTGTCATTTTCTGAAAGGTGTTAGAGGGTGGGTACGCCCGCGTTCGCGGTTGGATAGAAGCGGTCGTCGAAGCGTCACTGGTCATGGCGATCTCTTTCCATTCGGTTTGCTGCTGTCTAGTAAGCGTTGTTCGAGTGCGGCGTATGCGGGTTCGGCTAATGCGTGTTTCACATACATCGCCTGAAACCCGGCAAGGAGCTTTCTGCGGGTTGCCGCATATTCAACCTCCCCCAGACGTTGATCCGCGTACAAATTTTCGACCCGTTTCAAGTCACGCATGCAAAGCTCAAAAGTCGCCCGCAACACAGCGGGTATTTCGGGCAACTGTTTGACTCGCCTTGCCGTCGCCTGACTTGGCATGTCCAGCGCACCGAGGGCGATCACGTTCGTCGAGCCATCTACCATTACGAACGTGGCCTGTGTGTCTGTCAGGCCTTCCAGATGAGCCTTGAAAATCCGCCCAGCCGTATTGGTCCAGACGGACTGTGCGCGGACATCGCCACACAAGAGCGAGAGAAACATAACACATATTGAGAGGAGGCGCATAGCATGTTCACTCCAGGCGAGGGCATCGCGCCCTCTACGGGGAGCTCAGTTGGCTCCGATCTTGTAGAAGGCCTGCGGGCCTGACAGAGCAACATACACGGTCGTGGTTCGTCCTGTGCCCGGATAAGTCTGGTAGGCCAAGGGCCCTCCAGGCGTGGCGGAGGACTGTACAGGCGACCAGACGGGCGAATCCAGTCGGTCGGCGACTAAAATGTGATAGGTGCGCGTGTCGCTGGTCGCGAAGGTCAAGGCAAGCCGTCCGAACTCGGGGACATTCGCCGCTTGAGTAATGGCGAAGAGGTCCGTCTTCAGGAACGGCAGCGTGCCGGCCAAATACTCTTGCAGGTTCGTCATGCCGTCGTTATCCGAGTCGTCGCCGGGGCGGATGTCGCTGATGGAGCCAAAGAGGCCCTCCGACCACACCACCATCAGTTCCTCCCATGCATCGGGAAGGCCGTCGCCGTCGCTGTCTACGGCGGTGGCAAAATCCACCCGGCGGGCGGTGCCGGCGGCCGGGGCGTTGAAGTAGGGTGTCGGCGTCAGCGGCTGGGTTGCCCCGCCGACCGTGACGATGATCTGCATCGGGGTGCCGACCAGCGCGGCGTAGGGCCGCCAAAGCGGCGAGGCGCTCTCCAGTTCGAGCGAGAGCCGGTAGTTGACACCCGGCTGGAACTGGCCGTTCACGTCATACAGTGCGCAGACACTATTGGTATCCGCCACCTTGACCAGTTTGACCTGTACACCGCTGACGAACGGCTGTCCGAACTCGTCACGGATGAGGCCGTAGGTGATCGTCGGCGGCAGCGGCAGGCCGGCCTGCGCGGCGGTAGCCAGAGCGAGCGACGCGCTGAGGAGCAGTGTTTTTGATTTTGGGTTCATGATCATTCCTTTCGTCAGCCTAGTTGCCCGAGAACGAGTAGGTCTTCAAGTACAGCTTAATGTCTTTGACATCGCGGAGGAAGCGCGTGCGCGCGGTTTCGTCGTCGGCGTGGAGCGAGCCGGCCGGGATGATGATCCACCACTGGCTGTTCCAGACCGAGCGGCCGACTAGGCGGGCGTTGTAGCTCATCTGTTCCGGCGTGTAGCCGCTGTCGTGGAAGGCGCGGAGCGACGGGTACTTGCGGAGAGTCCAGAGCTCGTTGCCGCAGAGGTTCTTCAGTGCGCTCCAGTCCGATGCCTCCCACTGCGAGTCGGCGAGCGGATAGGGCAGCGGAAGGACCTGGTCGAGTACCTGCCAGCCGCGCGTCGCGGCGGCGGTGCCGTTGGCCTGGATCGGCACGCGCATGAAGTCCACGCCTGCTGGCACGAGATAGACCTGCGGGCGGTTGGCCAGGCCGGTCGAGACGTTGGACGAGTAGCCTTGGAACCAAATGCCGACGCCGCGAATCTTGGTGGCGAAGTAGGAGGAGTCGAAGGCGTTGTCGCCCGCGTCGAGATTCTGTCCGAAGAAGTTGCTGCGGAACGAGACCGTGCTCGAGAAGGGGATGGCGAAGCCGGGCTCCACGGCGGCCATCGGCGCGAACGGCAGGCAGTAGCGCTGGAATTCCGGCATGTCGCGCAGGTTGGTGCGCCAGGCGTTTTGCAGGACGTCGCGCCAGGCAGTGTCGCCCGAGGCGTCAGGCATTTTGCGGAATAGCTCGTACCGCAGGCTGAAGGCGTCGGTTTCGTTCTGCGGGTTGTTGAAGCCGAGCCGGCCCTTGAGGACGGTCCAGTTCTCGTTCATGCGGAACAGGATATCCGCCAGACCGGGGTCGCCGACCGAGCCGCCGCCCAGCGGCTCGGCGGGCGAGCCGTTCACGAGCGAGAAGCGGCCGAGTGCGCGCGTCTTGACGATTTGCGTCATGAAGTCGCTGCCGGCGGTGTGCGTGGCGTCTGAGGCCAGCAGGCCGGTTTCATAGTCGTAGGCGCGGGCGGCGAGGTAGCAGTAGCGCGCGGCGGTCTCGAAGGTCTCGTTGTAGCGCTGCAGCTCGTCGTTGCGCAAGATCTGGTACATCATGTTGCGGTAGCGGCGCGTGCTGAGGTCGGACGACCACTGCAGGCGCAGTCGTTCGCGCTCGATCTGGAGCTGGTCGCCTTCGGACTCCGCCGCCGCGAAGCGCATACGCGCGGCATTGGCGACGTTCACGACGCTGCTCAGGCGCGAGACGGCCGACTTGGCCGACTGCGCGGCACCCAGGATGCCGGAGAGCATCCGGCGGCGTTCGGTGTTGTTGACGGAGAAGTCGAGCGCATCGTCCATCAGACCTTCGATCTCATCGATCTTGAGTGCGAGTGCCGCGATCTTGGCCTGCTGGTCGGCCTGCTGCAGGTTGAGCGTGTCCTGGACGCCCGCGCTCAGGGACTTCAGGGCCGACCGCGCGGGAGACGTCAAGTCTGAGGCCATGCCCACGACCTTCGGAAAGGCCTCCACGCCCGCATCGGTGATGATGCTTTTGATCTGCCCGATGCTTTCGACGTCCGAAGACAGTTCCTCGGCCCGCCGCTTCGCCTCCTCGTAGAAGTCGCGCACTTCGTCGTACGCGAGGCCGACCGGCAGGTACATCAGCGACTCGTAGTCGTAGGCGCGCAGCTCGTCGAACTTGGTGCGGACCAGGGTCGCGGCGGCCACAGCCGCCTGCTGGGCGTCCTGCATCGCGAAGACTTGCACACCGTACTCCGCGAGCGCGATCTGGATTTCGCCTTCGGCCCGCCGCTGCCCGGTGTAGCTGGGCGGCTTGCCCGTGAAGCCGTACGGTGCCACATAGTAGCGGACGCTCTGCGGCTGGTTCGTCCAGCCGACGACGTTGAACCTGTAGGTGACCTGACCGTCTAGCAGGTTCGAGCCGTTGTCGACCACGAAGACGGGTTGCTCGACCGCCGGCAGGTTGACCCACTGGTTCAAAATCGAGTCGTCCGACTCTAATTCGTCGATCGTGTAGATCATCGTGCCGGGCTCGACGTTTCCCAGGGTTCCGAGGTCGGCCATGCTGGCGTCGATCTCGGCCTGGAAGACACCGTTGATCGTTTGATTGATCGGCAGGTAATAATCCACGCTGACGGTGAAGTACCGGCCGCCGATATTGGTGTAGCTGTTGTCCAGGTCGTACAGGTCGATGTACGTGTAGTTGAGCAGGTCCGGCCCTTGATAGCCTTGGGGGTAATTCTTGCCGGGGCCGATGTCGTCGGCGTAGGGGTAGCCGTAGATTTCGATGAGGCGGCGGGTAATAGCGGCCTCCTCGTCGTCCACCATCGTGTCGAAATCGCGCGCCTCGTTCTGGTCGCGCAGGGCGTTGCTGACGTGCTTGACGCGCTTGAAAGCCTCGGCGGCGTTGCGGAGGGCGCGGCGGGCGCGCTCGTTGATCTGCTCGAAGTGTGTCTTGCCAGCGTCGATCTCAGACGGGGAGATGTCGAAGGGGATGGCATTGTCCGCCAATCCCAACGGGTTCAGGCCGCTGTCGGATTTGTCGGCGTCGCGCTGGATGCGCCGCGCAATGTCGGCCAGTTCCTGCAGCTCGGGGGTGCCCTCGCGGTCGATGATGCGGATACCGACCTCGTTGGCCTGCCGCGAGGGCAGCAGGGCGTTGGCGGTCAGCCAGTCGAAGTAGGCTCCGAGGTGGCCGCGGGTGGCCCACTCGTCAACGCCCCAGTGGCGATTGTCAATCAGCACGGTCTCGCCATCGAGCTGGGTCGTCTTGTCGTCGTCCTCGGCGAACTCCCAGGCGTCGTCCTCGCCGAAGCTGTACAGGTCGCGGTGGGTGCGCGCGACGATCATCTGGGCGGTGCGTGCCTTGGCGACGGCCGCCATCACGAAGCGCTTCTCATGGAAGTAGGAGATCGTGACCTCGGTGTCTCCGGCCAGAATGCCCTCGACCTGCGGCAGCCAGCCGAAGTTCGGGTGGCGCAGCAGATAGTAGTAGCCCTTGATCGCGCTCAGGTAGTGGCCGTAGGCGTCGCCGTGACCCTGCGGGAAGAGCGCCAAGCCGTCAGCCGCATCGAGGCTACCGTCCTTGTTGCCCTTGAGGTCGGTGATGCCGTAGTTCAGCACATAGGCCACCTGGCCGCCCATGATGTCGTATGTAAAGTTCCACGCGAGGCGATTGTACACGGGGAACGACGACGGCGCGATGGGATCTTTGGCGGCTCGCAGATACTCC